>NZ_KI270982.1 GCF_000469305.1 Faecalitalea cylindroides ATCC 27803 | reverse complement strand
AATTGCTAAACAGGCCGATGGAGCTGTCATTATCCGTTATGGAGATACAGTTACTTTATCAACTGCTTGTGCCAGCAATACCGCTAAAGAGGGGATTGACTTTTTCCCACTAACAGTAAGTTTTGAAGAAAAACTATATTCCGTTGGTAAGATTCCAGGTGGTTTCTTACGTCGTGAAGGAAGACCAAGCGAACATGCAACTTTAACAGCTCGTATGATCGACCGTCCTATTCGTCCTTTGTTTGCGGAAGGATTCAGAAATGAAGTTCAGGTCGTAAATACTGTGTTGAGCGTTGATCAGGATGCCAGTGCAGAAATGGCTGCTATGTTAGGCGCAAGTTTAGCACTTTGTATTTCAGACATTCCATTTAATGGACCAATTGCCGGTGTAAAGGTAGGTCGAGTAAATGGTGAGTTTATTGCCAACCCTACGGTAGCTCAGGCAGAACAAAGTGATATTGATTTAACAGTTGCTGGTACATACGATGCATTAAACATGGTTGAAGCTGGTGCAAAAGAAGTAAGCGAAGAAGATATGCTTGCAGCTTTGATGTTTGGTCATGAACAAATCAAGAAACTTTGCGAATTTGAAAAAGAAGTTATTGCAGCATGTGGTAAAGAAAAACGTGAAATTCAACTATATACAGTTGATGAAAATATTGATAAAGAAGTACGCGAAAACTATGAAGCGAAGATTCGTGAAGCTGTTTCAATCAAAGAAAAACTTGAACGTTATGGTAAGATCGATGAATTGACAGATGAAGCAGCTGCAATGATCGAAGCTAAAGAATACGAAACAGAAAAAGATAAAAACAATGCCGTAAAACAAGCTCGTGAAATTTGTCGTTCAATTGAAGCAGACGAAGTTCGTCGCTTGATCATTGAAGATAAAGTTCGTCCAGATGGACGTAAGATCGACGAGATCCGTCCTTTGAATTCTCAGGTGGATCTATTGCCTAGAGTTCACGGTTCTGCTATGTTTACTCGTGGTGAAACACAGGTATTGTCTACGACAACATTAGGTGCATTGAATGAAAACCAGATCATTGATGACTTAACAGAAGTAGACGCAAAACGTTTTATGCATCACTATAACTTCCCTCCATATTCAGTTGGAGAAACAGGAAGAATGGGAACACCAGGACGTCGCGAAATTGGACACGGAGCTTTAGGTGAAAGAGCCTTGGCACAAGTATTGCCAAGCGTAGATGAATTCCCATATACAATTCGTACAGTAGCGGATGTTATGGAAAGTAATGGATCAAGCTCTCAGGCTAGTATTTGTGCAGGAACTATGTCATTGATGGCTGCCGGTGTTCCAATCAAAGCCCCTGTAGCAGGTATCGCAATGGGTCTGATCATGAATGAAGAAACAAAAGACTATACAGTTTTAACGGATATCCAGGGTATGGAAGATCATTTTGGAGATATGGACTTTAAGGTTGCCGGAACGAAAAATGGTATCACTGCTTTACAGATGGATATCAAAGTAACTGGTATCACAAAGGCAATTTTTGAAGAAGCTTTAACACAGGCTCATAAAGCGCGTTTGGAAATTTTGGATAACATGCTTGCATGTATCAGTGAACCAAGAAAAGAATTAAGTCCATATGCACCTAAGATTGCCATGATGAACATTGATCCAGACAAGATCAAAGATGTTATCGGTCCAGGTGGAAAAATGATCAACCAGATTATTGCTGAATGTGACAATGTTAAGATCGATATTGACGATGATGGTAAAGTTGTAATCTATCATCACGATTATGAAGTCATCAACAAGGCTAAAGAAATGATCGAAGGTATCGTTAAAGAAGCACATGTTGGAGAAGTATATGCTGCTAAAGTTGTTCGTATCGAAAAATTTGGTGCATTCGTAAATCTATTTGGTTCAACAGATGGCTTGCTGCACATTTCTAAGATTTCTCATAACCGTGTTGACAAAGTGGAAGATGTTTTGAAGATCGGTGATATCATTGATGTCAAAGTCATGGAAATTGACAATAAAGGTCGTATCAATGTAAGTGCCAAAGCGTTATTGCCAAAACCTAAAAAGGCAGAAACACCTACAGAAGAATAAACGTTAATCATGAGGGTATCGTAAAGATATCCTCTTTTTTCATGGAATTTCAGAATTAAACAGTTTTTTAGCAAAAAAGTATGATAGAATATCTGCAAAGGAGTGATTTTCAATGAATTTTAAAGAACACGCAAAATCATGTCAAGAAGCCTACTTGAATGATTTAAATACATTAGTTTCTATTGAATCAACACGCGATCTTTCAACGGCAACTAAAAATGCTCCATTTGGGCAGAATTGCCGTAAAGTTCTTGATGCGATGTTGGATATGGCAAAAAAAGATGGATTTGTGACAAAAGATATCGATGGCTATGCAGGTGTTATCGAATATGGTGAAGGAGAAGATACACTTGGAATTTTAGGTCACTTAGATATCGTTCCTTTAGGAGATGATTGGACAAAAGATCCATTGAAAGTAACGGTAAATGACGGCTATGTTTTCGGTCGTGGTGTCATGGATGATAAAGGGCCAACTCTAGCTGCATACTATGCCTTAAAGTTGGTTAAAGAATTAAATATTCCTTTAAAGAAAAGAGTCATGTTAATTACTGGATGTGATGAAGAGTCTGGCATGGAATGTATGGATTATTATGTAAAACATGCAGAAATTCCAAAGATGGGATTTGTACCAGATTCAGATTTCCCTGTTGTTTATGGGGAAAAAGGCGGTCTTCATGTTGTATTGAAGAGTGAAGATCATACAGCAATCGTAAAGATGAATGCTGGAACTCGCCCTAATATCGTTATTGGAAAAGCCGATTGCTATGTTAAGACGATCAGCGATGCACAAAGAGAATTATTTGATTTTTACTGCAAGTCGAATCAGATTCAAGGAAATATCACTGAAGAAGATGGTTTGATCAAATTGCATATTGACGGTGTCTTCGCGCATGCAGCTATGACATGGAATGGAGTCAATGCAGCCTTGCATCTATTGAACTTTGTTGGTTCAGCGTATGATGATCAGCTTGCGAAAGATTTATATTTTATGCTTCATGACTGGCAGGGAAAACCATTAGGAATCGATATTGATGGAATGTATATGTCTTTCTTGACAATGAGTACAGGTATCGTAACGATCGAAGATGGTAAGACTGAGTTGTTGATCGATATTCGTTATCCAAACGATACAAATGCAGAAAAGATCATGGCTGGTTTTAATGAAACTTGTGCAAAATTAAAATCAAACATTACGGCTATCATGGAAAGCGATTCAAAACCATTGTTTGTGGATCCTGAATCAAAATTGGTTAAAGGATTGATGGATGTATATCGCAAATATACTGGAGATACGTTCTCTTGTGCTGTGACTATGGGCGGAGGAACGTATGCTCGTAAATTTGAAAACTTTGTATCTTTTGGTCCTGAATTGCCAAATGCAGTAGTAGAAACGGATCAATTTGTTGGAGGATGTCACCAGCGTGATGAAGGTATGAAACTTGATGATTTGATTCAAGCGATTGCCATTTACGCCGATGCGATCGTGACATTGTGTAAATAGTATGCGAATGCGAAAAGTGAAATGGGCAGTGGATTATCTAAATGATGCTAACTGCCTGATTGAGGATCCTAGTGCATTAAAAGGAACATGGAAAGAGCGTTTTGATCAGAAAAAAATCCATGTTGAGATTGGCTGCGGGAAAGGAAATTATTCTTTGAACATGGCTAAGCTGTATCCTCAGGAAGCTTTTATCGCGGTCGAAAAAAATGAGAGTGCAGCTGGGATTGCGGCTAAAAAATTCGATGATGCCAACCAGCTGGAAAATTTGGTGCTGATCCAAAAAGATGCTGCCAATATTTCTGAATGGTTTGCTGCAGGAGAAGTGGATGTCATTCATCTGAATTTCTCAGATCCATGGCCTAAAAAGCGCTATGCGAAAAGAAGGCTTTCCAGCTCTCAGTTTTTAGATCAGTATGCTCAGATTTTAAGTGATGAAGGACAGATCCAAATGAAGACAGATAATTCTTCGCTTTTTGAATACTCTTTGATCGAATTTCAAAATGCAGGATATCGCATGATCGAAATCAGTGTGGATTATCGAAGAGAAACACATGATGAAGATGTCATGACGGAATATGAAGAAAAATTTGTTTCGTTGGGACAGCCTATTTATCGTTGTGTTTGGACAAGAAACAATAAGGAGTGATTTTATGCAGACAGTAAACTCAAGAGAAGATTTTGAAAAAGCGTTGAAGAATGATGGAATTCAAGTATTCTTGTTTACGACAAAATGGTGTGGAGATTGCATGTTTATCAAACCATTCATGCCAGAAGTAGAAAAAGCTTTTGATCAGCTAACTTTCTATGAAGTCGATCGAGATGCTTGTATGGATATAGCGCAGGAATTAGAAATCATGGGAATTCCTAGCTTTGTAAGTTATCTAAATGGAAAAGAGATTTCTCGCTTTGTATCCAGTTTAAGAAAAACACGTCCAGAGATCGAAGCTTATCTTAACGATACGATCGCAAAGGGGGAATAATTCATGTTAAAAGATTTAATGAAAGCTATTTTAAATGAAGATGTCGAAGTGGAAGAGGATGAAATCGAAGAAGAACAAGAAAAAAGGATTGAACCTCAGACGGTTTCTCAACCAGAACCACAGTCTCAACCTATGCCAAAAGAAACATATGTTGAACCAATTTCAGCGTATCCTGAACCAGAAATTGAAACGTTCACAAGACCAAAAGTACAACCTAAAAAAGAACCAAAAACAAGTATCTTTACTGGTCTTGATGTAGAAGAAGTATCTCGTGTAGAGCCTCGTTCTACTAATAAACCATACAAATATGATCGTCGTAAGATGATGAAACTTCGTACCAGCGAAGATTTGGATTATAAACCAATTATTTCCCCAATCTTTGGAGATATTCAGGAAGAAAATAAACAGTTTGAAAAGGTTCATGATGCGATCAAACTTCAAAAGCCACAGGATGATACAAGCTTTGTGGAAATCATCTCTCCAATGTATGGGAAAGATATTCCTGAACCACAGCCAGTGGAATCCATTCCAACTGTAAAACCTGTGTTTAAAAAAAACGAAGAAAAAAATGAGCCGGAATCAACATTAAGTCTATCAGATATGTTAGAAAAACCCAAAAAGCAGAAGACCAAACAAGAAGATCTGTTTGATCTAAAAGATTAGAAGGTGAATAGGATGGCATATCATTTTATTGGGATCAAAGGAACCGGAATGGCCGCTTTAGCATGCATCCTGCATGATGAAAAAAAAGAAGTGGCCGGTAGTGATATTGAAAAATATATCTTTACAGAAGATGGATTGCGTTCTCGTGGAATTCCTATTTATCCTTTTGATCCAGCTAATATTCATGATCATGATACCGTTATTATCGGTTTATCTTTTGATCGCAGTAATCCTGAAGTCGCTGCAGCTATGGATAATCCAACGGTTAAGACATATTATTACAATGAATATCTGGGAATTCTTTTAAAACGATATAATTCGATTTGTGTAGCTGGTACGCATGGTAAAAGCACCACTACAGGGATCTTAGGTCAAGTGCTTTCTCATTTTGGAAAAACAGGATTCTTAATTGGTGATGGACATGGTTATATGCCAAAGAATGCCGATAACTTTGTGTTGGAATCTTGTGAATTTCAGCGTCATTTCTTAGCATATTCGCCAGATTATGCGATCATTACAAATATTGAATTGGATCATGTTGATTATTATAAAGACATGGATGATTATTTGGATGCTTTCCAGTCATTTATACATCAGATCAAGAAGAAAGCGGTTATCTTTGGGGATGACCCATATTTAAAGGATCTGGATTATAAGGTTCCTTGTGTAACCTATGGTCTAAATGAAGGAAATGATTATCGTGCAATCAATGTTGAAATGGGCAGCTATGGTATGCACTTTGATTGTGTATATGATAATGATAAGAGCATTCATGTAGAATTGCCGGAAGTTGGAATTCCTTTCTTGCAGGATGCCTTAGGGTGTTTTGCCCTATGTCATGAAATCGGCATGGAAGCTTCTGATATAGTAGAAGGATTAAAAGAATATCAGGGAATTGCACGTCGATTCGTGGTTGAAGAAGTCAAAGATAGCGTATGTATCGATGATTATGCTCATCATCCAACG
>NZ_KI270981.1 GCF_000469305.1 Faecalitalea cylindroides ATCC 27803 | reverse complement strand
AGACAGACAGACAGTCAGACAGACAGACAGACAGCTGATTAGATTAATTCAGTATGTGTTTGGTTATGTTAATGTTTATTTAACGGATATTTCTCAAAACTGTGATAATTTAAGAAAACCTATTACTGCAGGGAAAAGAGTATCAGGTAATTATCCATATTATGGAGCATCAGGTATTGTAGATTATGTTGATGATTATATTTTTGACGGGGACTATTTATTAATCTCAGAAGATGGAGCGAATCTTTTGGCTCGAAATACACCTATAGCATTTTCAGTTTCAGGAAAAAACTGGGTAAACAATCATGCACATGCTTTGAAATTTAATTCAAAAAATATTCAAAGATTTATAGAGATTTATTTAAATGCAATGGATTTATCACCATTTATTTCTGGAGGAGCTCAGCCAAAATTAAATCAAAAAAACTTGAATAAAATTTTGATACACTTACCAAGTGAGAAAAAACTAGAACAAATTGTTACTACTTTAGATTATTTTGAGAAATTATGTACTGATATTTCAGAAGGATTACCTGCTGAAATCGAAGCAAGGCAGAAACAATATGAGTATTATCGAGATAAATTATTAACGTTTAAACCTTTAAAAGAAAATTAGAAATGGGGTTGTTGTATGAATGAACTAGATTTGATGGATATCACATATTATCCTTCATTGGAAGAAGTAGAAAACAAGAATGATTATGTAAACATTCCTTTATCAAAATTAGCTTCTTTAGGAATGATTGGTTCTTTATTCGTGGAACAGACACAAACGGTTACTACAACATTGAATACAGAAGGATTGTTCTCAGCTGTTATTCCAAAGGGAATGCATCTTGCCAGTGCCAAAGACGGTAGTGGCAATTTAGGAACTTTACTGGATGCAAATAATAAGCTTGCGGGCCAGGCAAGATTTAAAGAAGTCTCTGGGATTAATGCTACACAGACAATTACAGCTCCTATCAATCCGGCTATAGCTGCAATGTCTTTGATGTTGTTAAGTATAGATAAAAAACTTGATACTATCCAGGAATCACAAAAGGAAATTATTTCTTTGATAAAAACAAAAGAACATGGAGATATCAAAGGAAATATTCAATATTTGTATGATATCTTGAAAGATTTAAAAAATTATTTTACGGATGAACAGTACAAGAAGGAATACCGATTAAAAATTCATGATATTATCCAAGATTCATATAAATATATTGAAACCTATAAAGAAAGATTAAGTGAAGCGATTAAGAAAAATAGAAGATTTCGTATAAGCCTTGAAATTGATAAAGAAGTTAAATCACTGGTTGAAGATTTTTCATATTATCGGTTAAGTATCTTTATGTTTACATATGCTCATTATCTTGAAGTGTTATTGGGTAGCCGTATTGACGAGGGTATTATCCAAAATGAGCTAAAACGTTTGGATAGTGTGAAATTACAGTATAGAAAGATTTATACCGATTTATATAACTATTTGGAAGGTCTATATAAATCATCTATAGATAGACAGGCAGTAAATGTTTTAGGAAGCGCCAGTGAAGAACTTGGAAAAATGATAAATAAAGTTCCACTGCTTGAAAAGGCTCCTTTAGATGAAGCATTTGTGAATCTGGGGCAGAATCTTCAAAAAAGTAATGATAAGGTTTTGGTTAAATCATTGGAGAACTTAAGAAACTATAAGCAATTAAATGTAGATGGATTTGAAAGACAATATCAGAGTCTAGCTTATATGTATAGCGGAGAAAATCGAATTTTCTTCGATAAAGAAAATTTATATGTATCCGAACGTTGTTTGGTATAGAATAAAAAATCACTTTTATTTAATGGGGAAAAGACTATGAGTCTTATAACTCAATAATTGAACTTTTAAAGAAATGGAGAAGAGTTTTGAATACAATAGTCCCTAAACCAAGTAAAGAGCAGGTAAGTCTATATTTGAATAAATGGGATAATTTAGAAAATTATTCTTTACAGGAGGACTCGTTGGATAAATTATTCTTTGAATTATGCCCGAATAATACTTCATTACCTGATATTCTAATTAAATGTAGTTGTCTGAATGATTTCTATAGTACAAATATTTATTCTATTTACGATGTGGGAAAACATATTTATGAACTAAATATTGATAATCGTTTACATCAAGGAGATTTAAATCTAGTCAATGATATTGCAGATGTAACAATAAAAAATAAGAAGAAACGATTTTATTCATTTGCCTCAAAGTATTGCAGTCATCATTTTCCCGATATTTATCCTATCTATGATTCATACGTAGAAAAAGTTTTGATTTATTTTAATAAAATAGACAGGTTTAGCTCTTTTAGGAAACATGATTTAAAAGATTATACTCGATTTAAATCTGTGATATTAGATTTTAAAGAGTTTTACAAACTAGACGAATATTCGATTAAACAGATTGACAAGTACATTTGGCAGTTGGGGAAAGAATATTTTCCTCGAAAATATTAGAGGAGGTGCTTTAATGACTTCATACAACATAGTTGCGGAAACAAATATTTCAACTGTTGTTTCTGAATATATTCCTGAAAAAACACGGCGGAAAGAATACCAAAGTGAAGCGGAACTTGAACAAGAACTAATTGAAAATCTAGGTTCTCAGGGAATTCCTTATCTCAATATCCATAATGAGAAAGACTTGATTCTTAATTTAAGGGAACAGCTGGAAAAGTTGAATAAATACCAGTTTACAGATAACGAATGGAACTGGTTCTTTTCCCATGTGATTTCCAATCCAAACAATGGTATTCGAGAAAAAACACGCTTAATTCAACAGGACAATATTCAGACATTAAATTGTGAGGATGGGTCTATTCGAAATATCCGTTTAATCGATAAGAAAAATGTTCAAAGCAACTATGTACAGGTCATCAATCAATATGAAGTGGAAGGAACATATAAGAATCGTTACGATGTCACGTTACTGGTAAATGGTCTTCCAATGGTTCATATTGAACTGAAACGAAGAGGCGTAGCCATTCGTGAGGCTTTCAATCAAATCAATCGATATCAAAGAGACAGCTTCTGGGCTGATTCAGGTTTATACGAATATGTACAAATCTTCGTTATTTCCAACGGCACAAATACAAAATATTATTCCAATACAACACGTGATGCACATATCAAGGATATGAACAAAGCATCAAATCAGTCTAAACAGAAAACAAGTAACTCCTTTAAATTTACATCATACTGGGCAGATGCAAAAAATAAAACAATACCTGATTTGGTAGACTTTACAAGAACTTTCTTTTCTAAACATACATTGTTGAATGTATTGACCAAATATTGTGTGTTTACATGTGATGAAATACTCATGGTCATGCGTCCTTATCAAATAGTCGCAACAGAACGTATCTTAAACCGTATCCTGATAACTTCCAACTATCATAAAGAAGGTACCTTGGAAGCGGGAGGATACATCTGGCATACAACAGGGTCTGGAAAGACTTTGACTTCATTTAAGACAGCACAACTAGCTACTGAATTTGCTGATGTGGATAAAGTATTATTCGTTGTTGATAGAAAAGACCTGGATTATCAAACAATGAAAGAATATGACAAGTTTCAAAAAGGGGCTGCCAATGGAAACACATCGACACGGGTTCTTCAGCGTCAATTGGAAGATGAGCAATCCAGAATCATTGTTACAACGATTCAAAAATTAAGCACATTCATCAGCAAGAATAAAAACCATCCTGTGTATCAGAAACATGTCGTTCTGATTTTTGATGAATGTCATCGAAGCCAGTTTGGTGAGATGCATACACGGATTATCAAGAACTTTAAAAAGTATCATATTTTTGGTTTTACAGGTACACCAATTTTTGCACAGAATTCAATCGGCGGAAAGAATCCGAACTTAAAGACAACGAGTCAAGCTTTTGGGGAACGACTTCATACATATACGATTGTAGATGCTATCAATGATGACAATGTTTTGCCTTTCCGTATTGACTATATCAATACAATGAAGAAAAAAGAGATTTCAGATCAAAAAGTACAGGCTATTGATACAAAGAAAGCAATTCAAGATCCACAAAGGATTCATGATGTTGTAGCATATATTTTAGAACACTTTGATCAGAAGACAAGAAGAAGAGGACAAAGCTATGAATACAAAGTTCTTGAAAATGTAAAGGAGGTTGCTAAAAATAAACGAATTAAAGAGCAGAAAAAGACACATCGTCTAAGTGAATTTAATTCTATTTTTGCAATTGAATCGATTCCTTTATTGATGCGATATTATGATGAGTTTAAGAAGCAAATGGAAACTTCTAGACGTGATTTAACAATTGCAACTATATTTAGCTTTAACCCTAATGAGGAACAACCGGAATCAGATGGGAACTTACCTGATGAATCTATGGATACCAATGGATTAGATAAACCATCTCGTGATTTCTTAGAAGCTGCTATCGACGACTACAATAAGAAATTTCATACACAGTACAACACTTCTTCAGAAGAATTTCAAAATTATTATAAAGATTTATCGTTGCGTATGAAGAATCGAGAAATTGATATTCTTTTAGTCGTTAATATGTTTTTAACCGGTTTTGATGCTACAACATTGAATACATTATGGGTAGACAAGAATCTGCGTATGCATGGCTTGATTCAAGCGTTTTCAAGAACAAATCGTATCTTAAACTCTGTAAAAACGTACGGTAATATAGTTTGCTTCCGTGATTTGGAAAAGGAGACCGAAGAAGCTATAGCCTTATTTGGTGATCGAGAAGCAGATAGTGTAGTACTATTAAAATCATTTAAAGACTACTACAATGGTTACACTGATGAAAAAGGACGTTATCATAAAGGATATAAAGAACTGATTGAAGAACTAACAAGCCAATTCTCCTTGACTGAAGGAGCTCCAATAACTGATCAAGATAAAAAAAATTTTATTAGTTTATTTGGCTCGATTTTACGTGCTAGAAATATTCTTTCCTCCTTTGATGAATTTGCCGGTCAAGAGATACTTTCAAAATTTGATTTTCAAGATTATCAGAGTAGTTATCTTGATATTTATAATGAGTACAGGCCAGTACATCCAATAGATAAAAAGGAAATCAATGATGATATTGTCTTTGAAATTGAATTAATAAAACAAGTAGAAGTCAATATTGATTATATTCTTCAGTTAGTAGCAAAGTATCATGATACAAATTGTAAAGACAAAGAATTATTATTATCTATTCAGAAATCCATCTCTTCTTCACCTGAATTAAGAAGTAAAAAAGATTTGATTATAAATTTTATTGAAAGACTTAACAATAGTGATACTGTAGCTGAGGAGTGGAAAGAATATATCAAAGAATGTCGTACAGAAGATTTAAATCAAATTATAAAAGAAGAACGATTAAAGTTAGAAGAAACAGAACATTATATGGATGTTGCCTTAAAAGATGGTTACTTTAAATCCACAGGCTCAGAATTTGATCATATTTTGCCACCGGTAAGTCGTTTTGGTGGTAAACGTAAAGTAGTTAAGGATAGAGTTGCTAAGAAATTAAATGAGTATTACGACAAGTATTTTGATATTTTGTAATTAAATGTATAAAGGAAAGCCTTGATGACTTTCCTGGGTTTGTCAAGAAAAGTGTGTAAGTAATTTTTTAATTACCTGTTGACACTATCTGAAGTATCTTATTTTGGACAAACCAATCTCGCATATGCACCAAAAGCCAGGTAGCTCTTTCAGAGTTGCCTGGCTACTTTTTATAGAGCTTTTATCTTAAAGCCGTATGTACTGATCGATACGATCCTTGAATAAATCATTGACCATGAGTTGATTCAATACCATGGACCAGTTCGGAATGTAGCCGGTAGACCATTTCTTCTCCAGCTCTTTGATGCGCAGATATAAAAGTTTGAACAGCGCTGTTTCGTTAGGAAATGCACCTTTCTTCGTAACTTTGCGGAAACTGGAGTTCACAGCTTCAATTGCGTTGGTGGTATACATCACTTTTCGAACTGCGCTTCCGTAATCGAACAGCTGTTCAACATGTGAATAATTTCTTTTCCATACATCTACAGCTCCGGGGTATTGGCTCCATTCTTTACAGAAGATCTCAAATGCAGAATTGGCCGATTTGAGAGTGGGAGCTCCATATACTTTTTTCAAACTCTGTGTGAATTTTCTGTAATCCTTGCTTGGTACATATTTGATTGAATTTCGGATCAAGTGAACGATGCATCGTTGTACAACGACTTTGGGGAAGATAGCCTTTGCACCGGCTTCCAATCCGGAAACTCCATCCATCGAGATAAAGAAGATGTCTTCCACTCCCCGGGACTTGATCTCATCAAATATCTGCATCCAGTAGTTCTTACTTTCGCTTTCACTGATCCAGAGCCCCAGGATTTCCTTTCGCCCATTTAGATCATATCCCAGTATCACATAGACAGCGCATTCCTTAACTTCATAATCGTTTCTCAGTGTTACATAAAGACAATCCACAAATACAAAGGCATAGCATTTTTTTAGAGGTCGATTTTTCCATTCTTCCAGTTCCGGTATGATACAGTCTGTAATATCGGATATCATGTCATGAGACATTTGAAAACCATAGATATCTTCGATCGTGGATGAAATGTCACGTTGCGACATGCCACGGGCATACATGGCCAATACTTTATTTTCGATGGCAGATACATCTTTTGTTCGTTTTGGGACAACCTGCGGTTCAAACGAACCATCCCGATCTCTGGGCACTTCAATTTCCACCTCACCCTGTGTTGTCTTCAGAGTCTTCTTTCCATAGCCGTTTCGGCGATTGTCATCTTTTTTTGGTTCTTTGTCGTTAGAGTCATAACCCAGGTGATGATTCATTTCTCCCTGAAGCATGGCCTCAAACATAGGGCCAAACAAATCTTTGAGAGCGTTGTTCATATCTTCAGCGGTTTCAGGCTGATAGGCATCCAGGATAGCCTGTGCCAGGGCCACTTTTTTAGGATCTCTTTTTTTTCTTGCCATTTCCATATTTCCTTTTCTCCTTCTATGATAGCATGAAACTATAAAAAACCGTGTGAGCTGAGCCGTACGCTCTCAACTTACACGGTTTATATTACACTCTCACTTTCCTTTATACATTCTAATTTAATGATTGTTTAGCTTTCATCAATAACTCCGAAGAAACTCCAGTGATTTCTAATATATAAGAATCCGATATTCCTTTTCTTAATAAGTTTTTTAAAATCATTAAAATAC
>NZ_KI270980.1 GCF_000469305.1 Faecalitalea cylindroides ATCC 27803 | reverse complement strand
AAAGATTGCGATCCTATATGGTGCAGATGCAGTATATATTGGAGGAAAACAGTTTTCATTGCGTTCACGTGCATCTAATTTCTCTCTTGAGGAAATCAAAGAGTTAGTTGATTTTGCCAATGAACATGGTTCTCATGTGCATGTCACAGTCAATATGCTGCCACATGAAAACGATACAGATGGACTACGAGAATATTTATTAGATCTTGATCATGCGGGTGTTCATGCGATCATTGTGGCAAGTCCAGCTATCATGACTTTGGCAAAGGAATTAAACTGTTCTTTTGAGGTTCATGTGTCTACGCAACATTCTTCTACGAATTCCAGTGCTGTACGATTCTGGAAGTCTAAAGGAATGGATCGCGTTGTTTTAGCACGAGAATGTCAATTGGACGAGATACGACAGATTTGTAAACAAGATATATTACCAATCGAAGTTTTTATTCATGGAGGAATGTGTATTTCTTATTCAGGGCGTTGTGTCTTAAGCAATCATATGACTTTGCGTGATGCCAATCGAGGCGGATGTGCACAAAGCTGTCGTTGGAAATACCATTTAATGGATAAAAATGAAGAGATCTCAGATCCTTCCAATCTTTTCTCCATGTCATCAAAAGATCTACAGGCAGTTGATTATATTGAAGATTTCATCAACATGGGAGTAGCTTCCTTAAAAATAGAAGGACGCATGAAGAGTGCATATTATTTGGCAACTGTTGTTTCAAGTTATCGTTATTTGATCGATAAGATTTATGAGAATGGTCATGCGACACAAAATGATATTGATTATGTAAAAAAAGAGATTGCCAAAGCAGAGAATCGACCAACTGGTCCGGGGTTCTATCAAGGGCTTCCGAATTATAAAGTGCAATTATACCAAGATCATGATGAAACAGTTACACAGGAATATGTAGCAATTGTACTGGATTATGATGATAAGTCATCTATTGCGACATTACAGGTGAAAAACAATTTTATGCCGAATCAGATTATGGAAATTTTTGGGCCAACAATTCCTTCTACAAAAGTTATGATCAAGGATGTTTATGATGAAGATGAAAATCTTTGTGAAGTATGTAATAAACCAATGCAAATTGTTCATACAAAATGGACGGGTCCGATTGAAAAACACGCAATGATTCGCAAAATTCGTGTTGTATAAAAACACAGTATATGAGAGAATATACGAGTTGAAAAGAGGGACAATATGAAATTAAGTAAGAGTTTCTTTTATACATTAAGAGAAAATGCAAAAGATGAAGATAGTGTTTCCAGCAATTTACTAGTTCGTGCTGGAATGATCAAAAAAAGCTCAAATGGTATGTATATGATCATGCCTATGGGCAAAAAAGTATTAGCCAAGATTGAAAATATCGTTCGTGAAGAAATGGATGCAAAAGACGCTCAGGAATTATTGATGCCTGCTTTGATTCCGGAAGAAGTTTATATTAAATCTGGTAGACGTGAAGTGTTTGGTTCAAATATGTTTACAATGAATGATCGCTATATGAAACGTTATGTATTAGGACCTACACATGAGGAATTATTTGCTGTTGCGGCAAGTATGGATGGCAAGAGCTATAAAGATTTCCCTTATAACTTGTATCAGATCCAAACTAAATTTAGAGATGAAACACGACCACGTTATGGTTTGATTCGTGTACGCGAATTTATAATGAAAGATGCTTATACTTTTGATATCGATGAGGCTGGCTTGGATGAAGCCTACGCAAAGATGTATGATGCATATTGTCGTATTTTTGATCGAATGGAATTAGAATATAAGATCGTAAAAGCAGATACAGGGGCTATGGGTGGTCTTTTAAGTGAAGAATATCAGGCTATTTCAGGTATTGGAGAAGATATCGTTGTTGGATGTGAAGGTTGTGATTTCTCCAGCAATTTGGAAATTACAGAAGTTGTTGATACCTTACAGGATTCTCAGGAAGAAGAACTTGAGATTCAGTTAGTTGAAACACCAAATGCGAAGACTATTGAAGAAGTGGCTGCTTTCTTTGGCAAAGAGCCTAAGGATTTTGTTAAAACGCTTCTTTATAATGTAGATGGTAAAATTGTAGCTTTCTGTATTCCAGGAGATCGTGAACTAAATGAAACGAAAGCTTTAAAACTATTGAAAGCTAACGAGATGGAATTAGCATCTTTTGAAGATGTTGAAAAAATAACGCATGCGCGTGTTGGTTTCGCCGGGCCTGTTGGTTTGGATTGCCCAGTATATATGGATCGTATGATCAAACATATGAAGAATTTTATCATTGGGGCAAATAAAAGCGATCATCATTATGTAAACGTGAATCTATCTGATTTTACACCAGAACTTGTAGCTGATCTATGTCAAGTAAAAGAAGGGGATATTTGTCCTGTATGTGGTAAACCATTAACATTCCAGCATGGAATCGAAGTTGGTAACTTGTTTAAACTGGGTACAAAATATGCCCAATCAATGAATCTATACTACACAGATGCAAACAACCAGTTACAGCCAGTATGGATGGGAAGCTACGGTATTGGATTGGAAAGATGTATGGCGGCAATCGTTGAACAACACCATGATGATAAAGGTATTATCTGGCCAAAAGAAGTAGCGCCATTTATCTTATCAATTGTACCTATTTCTTTAAAAGATGAAAAACAGATGGAAATTGCCAATGATCTATATAACTATTGTACAAAGAATAAATACTCTGTATTACTAGACGATCGTAATGAAAGACCAGGAGTTAAATTCAAGGATATGGAACTTATTGGTATCCCATACCGCATAACAGTAGGACGTAAAGTACAAGAGGGCATTCTTGAATTCTCTAACCGTTATACAGGAGAAAAAGAAGAAGTTTCAATTGATTCAATCAAATCTATGATTGATGAATTATATAAGGCCTAAACGGCCTTTTCTTTTAAAAAAGTTGAAAACGCTTACTGTATCATTATTGTTTACATTTGTTCATAAATCGTGTATCATTCGCATATAAGGAGGAAATATATAAAATGGATAAAAAAATATATCTAACAAATAATCAAGTAGTATTGAATTACAATAAAGCATACCCTAAATCAAGAGAGGTATTGTTGAAATCGAATACATTCAGAGTGTATCTACAGCACTTTATCAAAACACAAGAAACTCTGTATCCTGAGTTATATAACTATTTAACACAGAATGGAAAATATGATTCAAAAGAAGCCGCAAATAAATTCAGCAAATGTTTGAGAATGCTGTCTATTTTTAATATGGATGAAATCGAATCTGAATATTTAGAAGATAAAAAGAGTCTATTAACTGTTGTACGTGAAATCTATAAAACATGGAGACATTTACAACGTTTTGCGTTTATCAAGAGCGATAGTTCAGATGACTTTGGAATCAATACTTTAGTACGTAGAGATTCTGAAATGAATGATTTGATCTTACGTACATATCGTTTATTTGAAGAAAGAATCATGGATCGTCCAAACTTGGTGTATCGTCAGATTCAGGCAGGTACAAATGCTTGTTTTTCTATTCATAACAGGGATAGTATCTGGTCAGAGCATTACAGTGCGTTAAAGGATATTCCAATTATTGACCATGTTATGTTGCGTACACCAATGATTCTTCACCCAAAATCAAGTAAACGTACAGGAACATTTACAGAAACAAAAGTTGATCCAATGACTTATTTTGAGGGTGATTCAGAGTCTTTCTTCTGTTTCCCATGTAAAGTCGGTAAATTACTGTGTTTTGTATATTTTAATTCTAAATATACTGCCAGTGCTTTAAGTATGGCTAACTTATTTGAGCTTGCGACAAAAGAAGAAGCGAATCAAAAACCAGATTTGATTTTATTATTTGGTAATCCAGATGGTAAAAATGCAACTGAATTCTATTATGATGAAACTGAAAACATTTGGCTTGGTTGTATTAGTGATGATCCAAGAATTGAATATTTTGGTTATTTAAAGAAAATGTGTTTAACATTGCACAATCTTGCCGCTATGCAACAAGGATGGTTGCCTATTCATGGAGCATTTGTTAATATTACATTAAATGATGGTCGTAAAAAAGGAATTATGTTGATGGGAGATTCAGGTGCTGGAAAATCTGAATCAATTGAAGCCTTGAAGAGTGTAGGAAAAGATGTTATTAAAGATATTGAAGTAGTATTTGACGATATGGGAACAATTCATATTGAAGATGGTATTCCTTATGGACAGGGGACAGAAATTGGTGCCTTTATTCGTCTAGATGACCTTGATCCAGGAACTCCTTATCGTGACATGGATCGTTCTGTGTTCATGGCTCCGGAAAATCCAAACTCTCGTATGGTTACACCTGCTGCATCTTATGATGTTATCACTACTAACCACAAAATTGATTTATTTGCTTATGCAAATAATTATACAAATGAATTTGGTCTTAAGAAGTTAACGGTAGAAGAAGTAAAAGATACTTGTGTCATGGGTAAACGTATGGCATTAGGTACTACACAAGAAGTTGGAATTAGTACTACTTACTTTGCAAATCCATTTGGTCCAATGCAGAAACAGGAACTTTGTGAACCATTGATTACTAAAGTATTCAGTTCATTAGAAGAAAATGGAACTTTTGTTGGAGAAATTTATACACATCTAGGATTTGATAAGACTAATCGTCACGGCCTTGATATTGCGGCACATCAATTATTAGAATTTATTACAAAATAGAAGGTGATATCATGTTTGAAAATACGTATTATCCACAAGAAACTTTGCGTAAAGCATTAACAACTTCGTTCGTGTGGATGGCTTTAGGTCTTTTAGTTACAGCTGCTACATCTTATCTATGTTATTCAACTGGCTGGTATTTATGGATGCTGACATCTATGCCTATGATTGGATTGCTGTTGTTTATTGTGCAGATTGGACTTGTATTTGCGTTTCAATCAGCTATGCAAAGATCTACAGCAACAGGAATTAAAGTATTGTTCATGGTGTATGCCGTAACATTTGGCATTTCTTTAACTAGTTTGTTTTATACGAATAGTCAAGCTCAATTAACTGCTGCATTCTTAATTAGTGCTGTATATTTTATCTGTCTTGCTTTTATTGGATTAACGACAAAGAAAAATCTGAACAGCATAGGAATGATATGTGTTATTGGTTTAACTGTTTTGATTATCTCACAAGCTGTAATGCTTTTATTTGGCGTTTCTTTTGATACACGAATGATTTCTATTGTTGGATTGTTATTGTTTACGGGAATTACAGCCTGGGATATACAACGTATGAACAAGATCTTGTATCTCAGCAATGGGGATGTAGTGAGTCAAGAAAAAATTGCTATTTACATGGCTTTGGAGTTATATCTTGATTTCTTAAATATTTTCTTATATATCTTGCGTTTATTGGGATATAACAGAGATTAAAAGATTTGAGGAGTGTTTACTCCTCTCTTTTCTTTCCAGGAGGTTTTATGAAATTTTGTTTTGATTGTGATGACACACTTTACGATTTATCATATCCATTTAAAAAAGCATGCAATGAACTCTTAAATATAGATGAAACACATGATTTAGAGTCCATGTATACAATATATCGCAGCTGTGGAGATGAAATCTTTGATAAGATTCAGGATGGATCTATTTCCATTGATGAATCAGGAATTTATCGAATTCGTCAAATGTGCAAAATCTACCATATTGATGTTGAAGAAGACTTATACCGTGAATTTCAAAGAGTGTATAAAACACTTCAAAAAGAAATATTTATGAGTAATGTTTTTCATGATTTTTTTAGATCGACTATATCAGAACTTGCGATACTGACAAATGGACAGGATGAACATCAAAGAATGAAACTTAAGGCATTAGATGTTTTTAAATATTTTAAAGAAGAAAATGTCTATACTAGTGGTCAATTAGGATTTGCCAAGCCTGATCCGAGGTCGTTTAAAACGATGTTTTCGAATATGAAAGAGAACATTTCAGATTGGTATTATATAGGGGATAATTATACAAACGATATGGAAGGAGCTAAAAAAGTTGGAATGAAAACCATACACTTTAATCGTCATCATGGCTTAGAGGGAACAAGCAGTGACCATGTTGTTTATAGTGAAAATGAATTGGTAAATCTGTTAAGAAAACTAGAAAAATAAAGATTTAGATTTTAATGAAATTATAAAATTTTTATTTGCAAGCTGTGTTATAATAGGAATAACTAAAAGGGGATCAGAATGGATAGAATTATTCTAGAATTAAAAAAGTATAAGAATATCATAATTGGTATCGTTGTTGTTTGTGTTGTTATTGTTACGCTTTTTTTGTTATGGCCAAAGCATTCAACAAATGGTGTAGATTACATTAAAGAGTCTGAATCTAAGGATCCTTCAGCACTTTCTGAACAGTTAAGCGAAAGAAGGCTTGAAGAAAGAAAACGGGCTATTCAAGATGGGAAACTGGATGTATTTGGCTTGTTTGATGATTATTTGATTTTAGGAGATTCAAGGGCAACAGGTTTTTACTTGTACGGGTATTTGTTGGAAAGTCGTGTTTATGCTTATAATGGAGCTACGATCTTAAATATTGATGAGTGGATCGATTCGATTCAACAGCTACAGCCACAGAATATCTATATTGCTTTTGGCATGAATGACATAAAGAATAATTTAAACAATACCTCAAATGGCAGTTATTCACAATTATTGTCCGAACAAATCAAAAAGATTTTAA
Organism: Faecalitalea cylindroides ATCC 27803; assembly: GCF_000469305.1. Classification (GTDB taxonomy): domain Bacteria; phylum Bacillota_I; class Bacilli_A; order Erysipelotrichales; family Erysipelotrichaceae; genus Faecalitalea; species Faecalitalea cylindroides. Next base: position 49,548 of record NZ_KI270980.1, on the reverse strand, counting down.
ATGTATGTCCACAGGCAAATATATATGTGAATTCGATTATCCCTGCCAGTCAAAGTGTTACACAATCAAATAGTGATCTTTGGTCTCAAATTGATGTCTATAATGCACAGATCCAACAAGCTTGTCAAGATAATGGATGGACTTATATTGATAATTCTTCGTTGGCACAAGATCAAAGTGAACCTATCTATGAATCAGATGGTATTCACTTTGTGTCCTCTTTCTACGAAAAATGGGCACGTAATATCATGGGGGTTCTAGAATGAAAAAAAAATTAAATGGAAAATTGGATATTCTTAATATCTTAAAAGGTTTGATCATTGGATTAATGTGTATATTTTTATATTTTACTTTTTCAACACCACAGGCATCGACAAAAGATTTTACAAGTGTTCAAAACGGAATGTTGAATAATATTGATCTTAGTACGATGGAATTAAAAGACAATATCTCAATCAAGAGATTTTTGGATTTGGAACCAGAGATGTTTGAAAATATTATTTATTATAAAAGTCAAGATGCATTAAATGCAGATGAAATTGTGCTGGTGCAATTCAAATCATCCAATGATGCTAAAACATTTGAAGATAAGATGAAGGCTAGGATTGATGAACAGACTAATATTTTTTCCGGATATGCACCTGAGCAGGCGGATAAATTAAACAATTCGGTCATTGATATTCAAGTTAATTATGCATGTATGATCGTAAGTCAAGATGCTAAGACGATCCACGATCAATTTTTACGAAGTTTATAAATAAGGGGGAAAGAGATATGATTTTTAATAGTTTAATTTTTATATTCTTTTTTTTTCCTGTTTCATTAATTCTTTATTATTTAACGCCTTCTACCTATTTTAAAAACATCGTTCTTTTGATAATCAGTTTGTTATTCTATTCATGGAATGATCCAGTCACATTGATCTTGTTGGTTTTATCAATCTTATGGAACTATATAAGCGGGATACAGATAGCAAAAGAAACTAAGCATAGAAAGTTAATCATTGTTACTTCTATTGCTTTCAATGTCCTGATTTTGTGTATATACAAATATATCGATATGGTCGTTCCTTTTGAAATTGATACTTCTCATGTACCAATTGGATTATCTTTTTTTACTTTTAGTGCAATTTCTTATTTAGGTGATGTTATCACTAAGAAAGTGGAACCACAAAGAGACATCGTTTTATTTTCCCTTTATATTTGTTTCTTTGGCAAAATATCTAGTGGTCCAATTGTAACTTATAGCCAGATGCAGTCTCAACTTAAGTCTCGTATAATGAATCGTGCAAAATTTAATGCAGGTATGGTTTTATTTATAAAAGGATTAATAAAGAAAATTATCTTTGCTGATCAGTTTGCTCTTGTTTTTCAAGCTTTATCTGATAATGATACTGTATTAGGCACCTGGTTATATGCGATTTCTTATGCTTTACAGCTTTATTTTGATTTTTCTGGCTATAGTGATATGGCTATTGGTATTTCAAAGATGTTTGGTTTTGATTTTGACATCAACTTTGATCATCCTTATATGTCCAAAACAATTCAAGAATTTTTTAGACGGTGGCATATTTCATTGGGTAATTGGTTCAAAAACTATGTTTATTTTCCATTAGGAGGAAGTCGTGTCAATAATACTTTATATGTACGTAATATTTTGATAGTTTGGTTTTTAACAGGTATTTGGCATGGGGCTAATATCACTTATATTATATGGGGTTTGTATTTAGGATTGTTTGTGTTGATGGAAAAGTTCTTTCTTAAAAAAGCATTAAAAAAGCTTCCAAAGTTTATCAGCCACATTTATACACTTCTCGTTGTATTGATTGGTTGGGTATTTTTCTTTAGTCCATCTTTACTAAGTGCATTTGATACACTTTTAAGAATGTTTGGTGTTGGGGCTTCATCTTTTATGAATTCAGACTTTTTGTTTGTATTTACTAGTTATTTAGTTTTGATTGTCTTTGGGATTTTCTTTACCACAACAATCTATGATAAGCTTCAGATTTTTTCTTACAATCATCTCAAAAATAAAGGTGTCATCATTACATCAGTTGTTTATGTTGTCTTTTTCGTCGTTTGTATTTCTATGATGGTTGGTAGTACATATCAATCATTCTTATATTCTGCATTTTAGGGAGGTGAGATCATGAAACAAAAACGTTCTGAGATTGCTGCTCGCTATATTGCACGAATTGTTTTTGGTCTGATGTGTGTTGTTCTTATGATTAATATACTAGCTCCTGATAAGGCTACTTCACAGGCGGAAAATCGAAGCTTACAGACTTTTCCAAAATTTGATTCTGAAGATGTATTGAGTGGTCAATTTTCTCAAGAATTAAACAATTATGTCTCGGATCAATTTGTTGGAAGAGATAGCTTGATTCACATACGTTATCTATTGAATAAATTGACCGGAGTCAAAAAAATTAATGATGTATATCTTGGAAATGGTACCTTGATTCAAGAAAATTCAGCAATCAATGAAGAACAAATGAATCGTAATATAAATGCAATCAATAATTTCTGTATCAATCATCAAGTTCGTTCAGGTTTTTTATTGGCACCAAATGCCGCAAATATTCAATCAGATAATCTTCCTGCTTATTCAAATACTATAGATCAGGATGCACAAATGGACCAAATCTTTAGTATGTTGGATACTTCTATCACACAAATTGATGTACGAGATACATTGGATAAACATAAAGATGAATATTTGTATTATCATACAGATCATCACTGGACTTCTTTAGCGACTTTTTATGCGTTTCAACAACTTGCTTCTAGTTTTGAACTGGGGGAAGTAAAAAAATCAGACTATACTGTATATCAAGTCAGTGATAATTTTAAAGGAACTTTGGCAAAAAAGGTAGGTAGTGTAGGAATCCATGATGATATTGAAATCTATGTTTCTGATAATATAAAGGACTATGTCATGATGGATGAAAGCAATGGAACAAGAACTTGTTCGATTTATAATTCAAAAGGCTTGGAATCATCTAATCCGTATGATGTTTTTTTAGGGGGGAATACAGGACTTGTGCAGATTGAAAATTTAAATGACTCGGATCGTCATTTATTATTGATCAAAGATTCTTATGCCAATAGCATGGTTCAATTTTTATTGCCGTATTATCGTACGATCACGATTGTTGACCCACGCTATTTCTACGAAGATATTGAACGAATTTTTAATCTAAACTTAATAACAGATGTTTTGTTTTTGTATAATACAAACACCTTTGTACAAGACACATCGATTACCGATGTTCTAGAATAAAAAAACCTCGAATTTTTCGAGGTTAGAAATTTTCGATTTCTTTGATTAATCTCTCAACGATTTTATCTTGAGGGATTTTTTCTATGATCTGACCTTTTTTGATTAATAATCCTTCATTGCGTCCTCCAGCAATGGCTATATCTGCATGTTTTGCTTCACCAGGGCCATTCACTGCACATCCCATGATAGCAACGGTGATATTTTTATTGACAGTTTGAAGATATTGTTCCATTTCATTAACAACTGGTTCCATGTTCCATTGAGTACGTCCACATGTTGGACAGGCAATTAAGTTTGGTACGTTGTTAATAAGTTTACATGATTTCAAGAGCTCTTTGACAATTGGGATCTCTTTTTCAGGACTTCCATTCACACTAATACGAATCGTATTTCCTATTCCTTCCAACAACAATGTTCCTAAGGCAAGGGAGCTTTTAATAGCACTGGTCATTGTCGTTCCAGCTTCAGTTACTCCTAGATGAAGAGGATAATCAAATGTTTTAGCGGCTAAACGATAAGCTTCGATGCATAATAAAGGATCACTGGATTTAAATGATAGAACAGTATCATAGAAATCAAGTTCTTCTAAGATTTCAATATGTCGTTTTGCACTTTCAATCATACCTTCTGCAGTGGGTTTACCATATTTTTCGTGAATGTCTTTTTCAAGTGAGCCACTATTGATTCCAATACGAATTGGAATATTGTGTTGTTTACACGCCTGGACAACAACTTTTACATTCTCTTTTGAACCGATATTTCCTGGGTTTAAACGAATCTTATCAGCACCGGCTTCAATGCAGGCAAGTGCCAATTTATAATCAAAATGAATGTCTGCAACTAGAGGTATATGAATATTTTTCTTGATTGTTTCAATCGCTTTAGCATCTTCCATATCCATACAGCTGACACGTATAATCTCACAGCCCATTTTTTCCAAATTTAAGATTTGTTCGATAACTTTCTGAGCTTGTTTTGTTGGAATATTGCACATAGATTGAATATAAACATGATTATTGTGACCAAGCACAAGATCTTTTATCTTTACTTCTCTAGTCTCTGTTCTTTTCATAAGAATACCTCGCTTCTAAAAAGAGTATACTATAAGTTTTTTTAAATTGCTCGTTTTTCGTGTATAATAAGTAGTAAATTCAAGGGGGATGACGAATGGCTTTATTTAAACGTAGGTCCATGCGTAAAGTTAAAAATAAATCAAAAAAACCAACTATAGTGCTTGATAAGACCATTGACCACCGAGTTATGTTACTGGCAGGAGCAATTGTTATTTGTTTTTTGATCTTGTTTATTCGTTTGTTGTATATACAAGTTTTCTCGTACGAAGACTATACGGCTAAAAAAGATGACTATACATCAATCAAACAATATGTTAGTGCACCACGTGGGGAAATATATGATTGTAAAGGGCGCGTTTTGGCTAAAACAGTCATTTCGCATAACATTGTATATACTTCACCTAATAACATGACTATCGATGATTATAAATTATATGCAGAACGTGTTGTATCTGTTTTTGATATCGATGTTGATTCATTTACAGAACGGGATAAAAAAGAAGCCTATATGACATATTTATCTTTAAATGACGATCCCAATGCATTATTGACAGATAAAGAACAGGAAGAATATGAATCTGGTGCCTGGGGAAGTGATAGCGAGAGTATTCGTTATGGCTTGATGTATGATCGTATTGGGGATGATGAGCTAGAAGAGATGGACGAAGATACATTAAAAATGTGTATTGTTTATCAACGAATGACTACAAATTATTCTACCGGACAGGAAAATGTTATTTTGGAAGATGTGAGCGATAGCGATGTAGCGTATTTAGTAGAACATAAGACAGAATTTCCTGGATTTGATGTAGATTTCGGTGGATGGAAAAGAGAATATCCATATGGTGAAACATTGTCTGATGTTTTAGGTACAGTTACAACAAGTACAGAAGGCCTTCCTGAGGAATATTCTGATTACTATCTTCAAAAAGGATATCAATATAATGCTCCTGTAGGGAGATCTGGTCTTGAATACCAATATAATGATGTTTTAGCAGGTATAGCCGAAGAATCAAGAATCACTTATGATTCCAACGGTTTGGCAAAAAAAGAAGTAATTCGCCAGGCTCGTAAAGGGAATGATATTTATTTATCGATTGATATAGATCTTCAACAATCTCTCGATACAACACTTAAAGCTGTTCTGCAGGAAAATGGGGGAACCGAAAGACGTGAAAATTTCTATAGCTTATTCATGTGTATGATGGATCCATATACAGGAGAAGTTATCGCTTTATCTAGTTATCAAATGGATCCAGATACTCGACAAATGACCTATTTTGCCAGTGGAAATTATATGAGTCTTGTCAATCCTGGTTCCAGCATCAAAGGAGCTACAGTTTATATGGGACTAAGTGAAGGAGTGATTCAGCCTGGGGAAGTAATCAATGATGAAGTCATGAATATTGCTGGGCAGGAATTTGGATCATATCAAGATCATGGTCCGGTCAATGATATCCAGGCACTATCCGTCTCAAGTAACGTCTATATGTTTAATATAGCGATTCGATTAGGGGGAGGAACTTATCAAGAAGGCGAACCTCTGAATATTAGCAATGTCTCAGGAACATTTGACAAGATGCGAAGTTATTATTCAATGTTTGGATTAGGAAATATAACAGGTCTTGATGTACCAGGAGAAGTCACTGGATATATGGGGGTTGGACGAGAGCCAGGTATGTTGTTGAACTACTCAATTGGTCAGTTCGATATGTATACACCAATTCAGTTATTGGAATATGTTTCAACGATTGCAACCAATGGTTTGATTTATCAGCCTAAATTGATGAGTTATGTGATGGAAGTAAATAGTGAAGAAATCGTTTCCGTAAATGAATCTGTATTAAAGAATACTTTACCAGAAGAAAATAGTGAGTATTTATCACGCGTTCAACAAGGTTTTAGAGCATGTGTTGCGGATGGAAATTGTGGTGTCTTACAGGATTTCTCAGTTCCAGTTGCAGGAAAGACAGGAACTGCGGAAGTTAATGAATGGACAACAGCGGCCTTTGTTGGCTGGGCTCCATATGAAGATGCTGACGTCAGTTTTGCATGTGTGGCTCCAACTTCAAGTATCAACGATCAAAGCGTAGCCCCTAATATTTGTACGACCGAAGTTGTACCACAGGTACTTCAAAGATATTTCGAATTATACCCACAATAAAACAAAAAACGAACTTGTCAATGAATAGCGGAATATGTTATACTCAATCAGTAAATGTGAGGAGGACAGACCATGAGAGATCGTATTACATTTAAATGTTCTGTTTGTGGAGAAGAAAATTACATTGGTACAAGAAATAAAAAGAAACATCCTGAACGTATGACTATAAAGAAATATTGTCCAAAATGTAATCAGAAAACGGATCATAAGGAGAAAAAATAAAAAAGACCGATTATGGTCTTTTTTATGTATTGTTTATGAAGATCATCACAAGAGCATTGGGACCGGTTCAAGCTAATTGTTACCTATTGATTCAGGATGGTCATGCGTTAGTCATCGATCCAGGTGCTGAGTTTAAAGATTTAGATCGTTTATTAGAAATAGAACATGCTAATTTAGATGCAATTCTATTGACGCATGCCCACTTTGACCATATTGGCGGAATTGATTCCATATTAAAAAATCATGATGTGGATGTCTATGTCAATCCACATGAAGTACAATTTTTAATCAATCCAGATCTAAATGGATCAAATACATTTTTTACCCATGTTGTCTGTCATGCAAAGCCTAGAACTTTCAAAGAAGGCTTGATGACAATTGGCGCTTTTGATGTAGAGGTGTTTTTCTTTCCGGGTCATTCTATTGGTTCAACTGTCTTTAAGATCGATGACAAACTATTTACTGGAGACTTTATTTTCCAAGGATCTATTGGAAGGATGGATCTGGAAACTGGTAGTGAGTATGCGATGTTTCAGTCTTTAAAGAAATTTATACAGTTTGATCAAAATTATCCTATCTACCCTGGACATGGCCCATCGACAACTTTGGATTTGGAAAGACGCTGGAATCCATATCTGCAAAATTAATCGACGAAAGTCGATTTTTTTTGTCTTTTTAGAAGTTTCGATTGTATTAGATAATAGGAGGAAGTGAAATGGAAGAACTCTTATACAGTTTGATACAGCTTGCTATTGAGCATAAAGCTAGTGATATCCACTTTATCGTCAAACAAGATCATATGGATATCCAGTTTCGAAATGATTTGGGCATGGAAAAGATCGAACAAGATATTTGGGATAAGGGTGTTTTTGAATATATGAAATTCATTGCCGGTTTTGATTTAACCAATCCTTTATGTCCTCAAAGTGGACAATTTTCTGTGCAGTTAGATGCAAAAGAAATCTTTTGTCGCTTTAGTGTTATTGTGAATCAATCGATTCAAACAGGAGTCTTGCGCTTATTGAGGACTAATCCATCAATGGCTATAGATCAGCTTACGCAAGATTCCAAAAGTATTTCGTTTTTAAAAAGTTTAACAAATTGCAGGCAAGGTCTGGTTATTTTTTCTGGCCCAACGAATTCAGGCAAGACGACCACGTTGCATGCAATATTACATGAAATTGCCTGCAAGGACCAATATAATGTCATAAGCCTTGAAGATCCAATTGAAATTGAGGATGAATTGTATTTGCAGCTGCAGATCAATGAAGCTATGGGTTTTACATACGAAAAAGGAATTGAGGAATTATTAAGACATGATCCGGATGTGATTTTGATTGGTGAAACAAGAAATGCCTATACTGCCAGGATGGTCATACGAGCCGCTTTAACAGGTCACATGGTCTTTACTACTTTACATGCCAAGAATGCTTTGGAAAGCCTTCACCGTTTATTGGATTTTGGTTTAAGTGAGTATGATCTAAAAAATACTTTAACAGCTGTGATTTCCCAACGTCTTTATAAGACAAAGGATATTTTTAGAAAGGAGTGTGTATATGAAATTCTCGATGCCCAAGCACTTGATCATGCGATCGAAAAACACGAATATCCAAAGGAACACAGAAAATTGGAGGATGAGATTCAAAACGCTGTTGAACAAGGATATATCTTTGATCCGCAAGCCCAGTTCGACATTAAAGATTTCCAAAGATGAACTCGTAAAGATGAAGCTTTTATTAGATCAAGGATTAGACACCAAGACTGTCATCCAGCTCTGTTTTAAAGAAAAGGATAAAATCATAACCAGATTAAAAAATGGAGAAGTTTTGATTGATATTTTATGTGATGGTCAAATTTTAAAACTCTTTAAGATCCTTCATGTTTTGGCTAAGCACATGTCTTTTAAACAGGCTTTAACGTGTGCAGAACGAATTGATAACAGTTCAAATACGATTTCTTATCATTTTTTCACAAAGATTGCCTATCCAATCTTCATCTTTTGTTTTGCCTATTTCATGATCCTATTCTTTTCTAGATCAATCATTCCTTCCATGATGGTGTATTCAAATGGTGAGAATAGTTTTCTACTATTGGATCTTTTGGAAATCTTGTTTACTTTGTTGCTTATCTGTATGGTCGTCTTGCTGGTATTGATGTTTATGTATGTAAAAGTTCCTGTTTTTAAAGAAAAAATCATTCCGTATCTATTAAAAAACAAGATATATCAACTGTATGTTACTATTCAATTTTCAATTGTGCTTGAGTCTTTATTGGCATCGAATCTTACATCAAAAGATTGTTTTCAAATATTATCGGAAATGAATTACTTTAAAGAAGTTCATTATTTTGGAAACCGAATCTATCTGGAACTTTTAGAAGGGAAGCGATTGGAAACGATCATAAACACAATTCCTTTTGATAAAACATTCCTTGTTTTCTTTAAGATTGGGATGAAGAGTGCAGATCTAGTTACAATTTTAAAAGTGTACTATGAACAGGCCATTGAATCTTTTAAAACGATCGTTAATAAGCTGATCGTTACGATGCAGGTGTTTTCGTATAGCTGTGTAGGTATTTTAGTATTAGTTGTATATCAGATCATGTTGTTGCCGCTGAATATGTTAAATACGATTTAGAAAGGAATAATAAAAATGCAGAATAAAAAGAATGGATTTACTGTCTTAGAAATGATGATCGTTATGTTAGTAATTGCCTTATTGTTATTGATCACATTACCCAATATTCAACAAAAAGAAACAATCATACGTGATAAAGGGTGTCAGGCTCTATTAGATATTGTTGATTCACAAATTATCTTATATGAAATAGAAAATCTAACGACACCTACAAGTGTACAGGAATTGATTAATGAAGGATATTTAAAAGAAGGACAAGATCGATGCCCAAATGGCGAAACGGTAGTGATTGTAGATGGACAGGCAAGTACACAGTAATGGTTTTACAATGATAGAAAGCTTGATCGTACTTTTGATCGTATGTGTATTATCCATAGGAATATCACAGAATCAAAATCAATCGAACTTAACTATCTTTATGGAAAAGTTAATGTCGTATTGTGTTTTGATGCAGGAGAAAGCATTCATAGAAAAAAGAGAGACCCGTGTTGAGATTTATGAAGATCATGCCTTATTTGATGGAGAATATTATGAATTTGATGAATCCATTGCGTGTGAAACTTTACGTTTTCACTATAATGCTAAAGGAAATATCTCAAAGGCAAATACTTTAGAGTGTCATGATCAAAAAGGTACAAAAAAATTGATCTTTCAATTAGGAAGTGGGCGAGTACGAATTGATTAAGAAAAATGGTTTTATTTTAACAGATGCGTTGTTTGGATTATTTGTTATGATCTTATGTGCAGGAGTATTATTCAGTGTTTTTAAGATCGTAGAAGATGATTTTGGTTATTATGTGGATAAAGAAATCAATACCCAATGGTTTTACCATGATTGAAGCTTTGATTGCGTTATTTATCAGTTTGATCGTATCTTTTTGTGCGGTAATCTATTTAAGAACATGTGTCCTTTTTATCAACTATCGTCCAAATCATCAAGATCAGTTTGCCATCTTGCAGTTACGTCAGATTGCAGCGGTATCCAAAGATAGAGAGGTAAAAGAAAGGACTTTATATATGATATATGAACATGAAGAGATACGAATCGAATTTGATCGCAATCGCCTAGTTAAACGAGATGGATATGAGATCTTGATGGAGAATATAGAATATGCAGAATTTTTTGAAGAAGATGAAAAAATTTATTTGCGATATCAAAAAGACAAGAAAACATTCTCGGTTCAAATCACATAATGGATATGCTTCCTGGTTAGCTTTAATTTGTTTTGCGCTATTGTTGCAGATCATATCATTAATGTCTATCTATGTTTTAAACTCAGCATACCTAATCCAGGCAAATCGTCAATCGATTGTTGATCTATCGTGTATTTCGCATGCAAAGATGATGATAGAAAACAACAACCTAGTTCGTCGATGTAATTATGCAGATGATCAATTGATCTTAAAGAAGATAGAAGAAATCAATGGACATACCGTGATTTTCATAGATGAAAATACGTATATTTCGTGTCAATATGAAGATTTGGAATTAAAGGTATTCTATGATGAAAAAGGAATCAGTGGCATTGACTATTTAACTAAAATCTGATAAATTCTTATCAGATGATTTTGAACCAGAGTAGTAAAAGATTCTTTGAATTTTAGAGAGCTGATGTTTGGTGGAAATCAGTATTCAATTCCTTTGAACTTGCTGGGGAGTCGATAAGTAATGTTATCCGTATTTCTTGCGTTAAAAGAAGAAAAGGGCATAGAGAAATCTATGAACTAAGGTGGTACCGCGTTAATAACGTCCTTAGATGAGGACGTTTTTTTATTTAGGAGGAAGAGAAAATGAGCTTTGACCACAAAGAAATCGAAAAGAAATGGCAAAATTACTGGGATGAAAATCAAACTTTCTATACAGATGTACATGATTTTTCTAAGCCAAAATACTATGCATTAGATATGTTCCCATATCCTTCTGGAGTGGGTCTTCATGCCGGACATCCTGAGGGTTATACTGCAACCGATATCGTATGTCGAATGAAAAGAATGCAAGGATATAATGTATTGCATCCAATGGGCTTTGATAGCTTTGGTTTGCCAGCTGAACAATATGCGATCCAGACAGGAAATCATCCAGATGGATTTACAAAACATAATATTGAAGTCTTTACTAAACAATTAAAAATGTTAGGTTTTAGCTATGACTGGACCAAAGAAGTATCTACTTGTGATCCGGATTTCTATAAATGGACTCAGTGGATCTTTAAACAGCTATTTGAAGATGGTTTAGCTAAATGTGTAGAAATGCCAGTTAACTGGTGTGAGGAACTTGGAACCGTATTAGCTAATGATGAAGTAGTTGATGGAAAAAGTGAGCGTGGAGGCTATCCTGTCGTTCGCAAAAACATGCGTCAATGGGTCATCGATATTGTAAAATATGCTGATCGTTTGTTGGAAGGCTTAGATGAGATTGACTGGCCTGAATCCACAAAGGAAATGCAGCGTAACTGGATTGGAAAATCAATTGGAGCTCATGTTGATTTCAAAGTTGCTGGTCATGAGGAAAGCTTTACTGTCTTTACGACACGTTGTGATACTTTGTTTGGCGCTACATATTGTGTTTTAGCACCAGAACATCGTTTGATCGATATGATAACAACAGAGGATAAAAAAGCAGAAGTAGAAGCGTATAAAGCAGCTTGTGCGACTAAATCTGAATTGGAAAGAACACAGTTAAATAAAGATAAAACGGGTGTATTCACTGGGGCTTATGCAATCAATCCTGTAAATGGAAAAGAAATTCCAATTTGGATTTCCGATTATGTATTGGCATCTTATGGTACAGGGGCTATCATGGCTGTTCCTGCACATGATACACGAGACTATGAATTTGCCAAGAAATTTGGTATTGAGATCATTCCTGTATTAGAAGGTGGAAATATTGAAGAAGAAGCATGGACACAGGATGGTGTTCATATCAATTCCGGATTCTTGGATGGATTAAATAAAGAAGATGCGATCAATGCGATGATCGATTGGTTAGAAGAACACAACTGTGGAAAGAAACATGTGAACTATCGTTTACGTGAATGGATCTTTGCCCGTCAGCGTTACTGGGGAGAACCAATTCCTATCGTACATATGGAAGATGGGGATATGATTGCCTTAAGTGATGATCAACTACCTTTGATCCTTCCTGAACTTGAAGATTATTCTCCTAGCAAAACAGGAGCTAGTCCACTTGAAAAAGCGGATTCCTGGGTCAATGTGGAAATTGATGGTAAAAAGGGAAAACGCGAAACAAGTACTATGCCAGGCAGTGCGGGAAGCAGCTGGTATTTCTTGCGATATATCGATCCACATAATGACAAAGAATTCGCCGATTATGAATTATTGAAACACTGGATGCCAGTCGATTTATATATTGGCGGTCCAGAACATGCGGTTGGTCACTTGTTGTATTCAAGAATGTGGACAAACTACTTATATGATAAAGGATTGGTACCTGTTAAAGAACCTTTTAAAAAGCTTGTTCATCAGGGATATATTTTGGGCGCAAACGGCATCAAAATGGGAAAACGTTTCCCTGAATTTGTCGTGAATCCAAATGATGTTGTTGAAAAATATGGTGCGGATACCCTTCGTTTATATGAGATGTTCATGGGACCATTGGAAGCCAGCAAACCTTGGAGCGAACAGGGTGTTGAAGGTTCACGTAAATGGTTGGAACGAGTATATCGCTTGATCGTTGAAAGTGGTAAAGTAACTGAAGAAAACGATCATGAATTGGATAAAGTGTATAATGCGACCGTTAAGAAAGTTTCGAATGATATTGAAACACTTAGTTTAAACACAGCCATTGCGCAGATGATGATCTTTATTAATGACGCTTATAAGGCAAAAACACTTTATAAAGGATATGCCGAAGGATTCGTTAAACTATTGTCTTGTTATGCACCGCATTTAGGTGAAGAAATGTGGCAAAAATTAGGACATGATCAATCTATTGCTTATGAACCATGGCCTACATATGATGAATCCGTTCTAGTGGAAGAAAATGTAACCATTGTGGTACAGGTAAACGGAAAAGTTCGTGGTAAATTTGATGTTCCAGTTGGAACACAGGAAGACGAATTAAAAGAAAAGGCATTGGAACTTGAAACAGTAAAACGTCAAATTGAAGGAAAAACAATTCGCAAAGTTATTGTTGTTAAAGGGAAGGTCATTAATATCGTCGCAAACTAGTATAAAATTAGAACCTCAATGTGAGGTTCTTTTTTATCTTATGATATTAAAATGATTCAATTTTCTATATTGCCTTTTAAAATTAATCATGTATAATAAGCATATCGCAACGAAGAGAAATAGTACATAGGAGTTCGTGTGTAGAGAAGGACTGGCTGGTGAAAAGTCTTGATTGAGCCTATGGAATACACCTTGGAGCTTCATTATATGACGTATACCTGCGTTAAAGGTTTGAGTGCATGTGAACATACATGAAGTAAGGTGGTACCGCGTTTATAACGTCCTTATTAAGGGCGTTTTTTTATTAGGAGGAATGAATATGAACCTGTTTGAAGAATTAGAATGGCGAGGCCTTGTAGATAATATTACAAGTCCAGAAGTAAAAGATGCGATCAATAATGAAAAACTGACATTTTATATTGGGACCGATCCAACAGCGGATAGTTTGCACATTGGACATTACTCTTCTTTGTTAATGGCAAAACGTCTTGAAAAACACGGACATCATCCAATTATGTTGGTTGGTGGAGCTACTGGATTTATTGGAGATCCAAAGGCAACTGGCGAAAGAAATATGTTGACCCAGGAAACCCTTAAGGCTAATTATGATGCCTTGCATGCACAAATTTCAAAGCTTTGGGGATTTGAGATGGTTAATAACCTGGACTGGACCAAAGATATTTCTGTGATTGATTTCTTAAGAGATTATGGAAAGTTTTTTAATGTTAATTACATGATCAATAAAGAAACTGTTAAAAAACGTCTTGATACAGGTATCAGTTATACAGAATTTTCTTATATGATCCTTCAGTCTTTAGACTTTTTACATTTATATCAGGAAAAGAATTGTACTTTGCAGATTGGTGGACAGGATCAATGGGGAAATATTACTTCAGGACTTGAATTGATTCGTAAAAAATGTGGAGCGGATGTTAAATGTTATGGTTTAACAATGCCTTTGATTACAAAAGCGGACGGAACGAAATTTGGTAAGAGTGAATCTGGAACAGTATGGTTGGATGCAAGTAAAACATCTCCTTATGAATTGTATCAATTCTTATTTAATACTGATGATCGTAAAGTCATCGAATACTTGAAGAAATTGACTTTCCTTACAAGAGAACAAATTGAAGAATTGGAAGTTTCTTTGCAGAATGAGCCACATAAACGCTTAGCACAGAAAACACTTGCCAGCGAAGTTGTACGAGATCTTCATGGTCAGGAAGGCTTGGATTGTGCATTAAAGATTACTGAAGCATTATTCAAAGGTAAGATTCAAGAGTTAACGGATGATCAAAAATTAGATGCGATCCGCAACATGGAAAAACTTCATTGTGAACAGGGAAAAACACTGTTAGAAACATTGGTGGAAAGTGGAATTGCGTCAAGTCGTCGTGAGGCAAGAGAATGGATCAAAGGAAATTCAATCATGGTTAATGGTACGAAGATCACAGATCCAGATTATATGATGACTTCAGATAATCATTGTGTATGTGTAAAAAATTACTCTATTATTCGTAGAGGAAAGAAAAACTATTATTGTCTTGAACTAAAATAGGATCGTCATTGCGATCCTATTTTTTGTAATATTTTCCCTGCCAGGTATTTCGTCTTACCATCTCTTTATCAATTTCATTTAATACGATGGTTTTTTTGATCGTCCATTGCGGTTCGATCAAATCATTTGCCATACCATCTCCGGTGAGCCTTTCAATGATCAGATCCGGTGGTAAAACTTCCAATTGTCGAATTACGATATCCACATAGTCTTCAATTGATAAAAGGGAAAATTTTTCATTAAAAAACTGTAATGCCATCTGTGTACCCTGTAGTATATGCAACATATGTATTTTGATCGCATCCGGCTTGCAGTTGGCAATCCAGCGTGCAGTTTCTAACATCATTTCTTTGGTTTCATATGGCAATGAATTCATGATATGAACACAGGATTTGATCGAGGTTTGTTTTAATTTATTAACAGTATCTTCAACGATTTGAGTAGAATGTTGCCGATTGCACATTTGCATCGTTTTTTCATGAATGCTTTGAAGACCCAGCTCAATCCAAACTTCTTTATGTTTGGCTAGAGAATCAAAATAAGCAAGCTTTTCATCATCAAGACAGTCAGCACGAGTCGCAATCGAAATACCGGTAACTGTAGGATCTTTTATAAAAGGATCATAGATTTCTTTTAAGGCGTCTAGATCTGCATAGGTGTTGGAATAAGCTTGAAAATAGGCAAATCCAAGACAATCAGGCCATTTAGACCGCATTCTTGTTAAGCCTTGCTGGTATTGTGTATTTAAATCTTGAAAGAAGGCAAGGATACTATCACCAGACCCTTTTGCGGAACAAAAAGTACAGCCATGATTGCCTTTGGTTCCATCGCGGTTTGGACATGTAAATCCAGCATTTAATGGTACTTTTGCGACCTTTTTGTGGTATTTTGTTTGAAAATAATAGTTCATCGTATAATAACGTTTGTTATCTGATGAATAAGGATATGGATTGTTATACATGTAAGATCACCTTTGTCATTCTATCATAAAACTTTTCATAATTTACATATATTAATTTACTTTTACATATGTTATATTATTAACACGCACGTTAAGGGGACAAATGGAGCAAAGGGAAGTAGGAGGCTCATCATATGTCAGACATTGCGAAGAAACAGAAGATAGACTCAATTGATTATGTAGTAAAAGTATCAAAACGAAAAGGTATTCGCATGAGCATAGCTCCAGGGGGTGAGTTGGTCGTACATGCAGATCCCTTTTGCAGCGATGATACAATCAAACAATTTGTGAAACAATATACCGATAAAATCAAAGTACAAAGTCATTCAGGGATGATACGATTGTTTGGAAAGAGCTTTAAAATAAAAAAGGCACAGGGGCAGACCAATCATATTACAACATGCGAGGATGAAATCATTATTCAAACAAAACCGAGTGCTGATGCAACATTGGTGTTTAAAGAATTTTTAAATCGATACGCAAAAGAAGTCTTTGAGGATATTATGGATATGACGTTATTACGCTTCAAAGAATATTCTTTAAATAAGCCAACTTTAAAGGTTCGTACGATGAAAAGAAGCTGGGGAATCTGTCATCCAGAATCTAATTATATTACTCTTAATTTTGAATTGGTTCATTATCCTGTTGAATTTGTCGAATATGTGATTTGTCATGAATTCGTTCATCTTTTAGAGCCAAATCATTCAAAGCAGTTTTATGAAATATTGTCCAAGGTCATGCCAGATTATAAACGAAGACTGGATTTAATTGAAGAAGGTAAAGAAAAACAGTATCTGATGTAAGTTTCAGATACTGTTTTTCTTTTATAATGTACGTCCGATCACTTTGGCAATCAATTTACCTTTTTCAACTAAGGCTGCATATTTTTCTGGTTTTAAGCTCTGAGATCCATCACTCCATGCATTAGCAGGATCATCATGTACTTCAATGATCAATCCGTCTGCCCCTGCAGCAATAGCAGCCAAAGATAAACTTTCAATCAGTTTCCAATCTCCAGCAGCATGGCTAGGGTCAATGATAATAGGCAGGTGTGTTCTTTCTTTAATAATTGGAACAACGCTAAGATCTAATGTATTACGGGTATATGGTTCAAATGTACGAATTCCTCTTTCGCAGAAGATAACATTTGGATTGCCTTCAGACATGATATATTCAGCAGCCATGATCCATTCCTGGATTGTATTGGCAAGTCCGCGTTTTAAAAGAATTGGTTTCTTTGTTCGTCCAACGGCTTTTAATAAATCAAAGTTTTGCATATTTCTGGCACCAATTTGGATCACGTCCACATGTTCTACGAATTCATCTAAATGCTCAACGGCCATTAATTCAGAAACAATTGGTAAACCAGTAAGTTTTCTTGCCTTGTCTAAAGCTAAGATTCCTTTGGTTCCCATTCCCTGGAAAGCATATGGGCTTGTTCTAGGCTTGTAAGCTCCACCGCGCAACATACATGCACCTGCATCTTTAACTTGTTGAGCGATACGACAGATTTGATTTTCGCCTTCAACGCTGCATGGTCCGGCAATCATAACGATCTTATTTCCACCAACTTTGATTCCGTTGACATCAACAACAGTATCTTCAGGATGGAACATACGGTTGGCAAGTTTGTATGGCTCGGCAACTCGCTGTACATTAAATACGATAGGGTTGGCTAGTACACTTTTTTCATCCACCTTGCTAGTGTCTCCAACTAAACCAAAGACATTATAATTGGCTCCTTGAATCAAGGTTACCTGTAGATCCATATTCTCGAATTTCTTTAATAATTTATCAACTTCCTGTTTTGGTGCTTCTTTCTTTAATGTAATAATCATATTCATTCACTCCTTTATTTAAATTTTTTATATAAGTTCTTATTCTTTAAACTTTCTATGCATATCTGCATCGTTTTTTGAATCGTTTTATCGTTTTTTATTTTGATATCGCAGGCTTTTTCATAAAGATCTTTTCTTTCTTTATACAGTGTATGGATTCCTTCTTTTAGCTTAGGTCTAGATGGATCATGTCTAATGAGGTTGTCTAAAGGTCTATCTAGATAGATAATGATACCATTTTGAGATAAGGCTTCAATATTTTCTTTTCTAAGTATGATTCCACCTCCACAGGCAATGACAACATTGTTTTTGATACAGTTTTTAAATGTTACCTGTGTTTCAAAGTTGCGAAATCTATCTTCACCATATCTTTCAAATATTTCGGCAATCTTCATTCCCGTTTCTTTTTCAATCTCTTCATCAAGATCGATCCACTCTTTGTGCAGGTTATTGGCTAGCTGTCTAGATATCGTTGATTTACCGCAGCTAGGCATTCCAATAAAAACTAAGTTGCATGTTTGTAAGATGATCGTGTCAACCAGCGAATCTAGATCCATATCTATTTTTTGATTGAGAAAATATTCGGCTGCATATTTGGCTTGTGCCACTAACATGAGCAATCCGTTGGTACAGCGAATGTTTAATTTTTTTGCCTGTTGGATCAATTTTGTATTCAGTGGATTGTATATCGCATCGAAGACAAATTCAAGATTTGTAAAAGGCGAAAGATCTATAGGGGATGCATTGGAATGCATGGCCATCCCAACTGGAGTGGCATTGATCAAGATATCAGCATCTAAATAAGATCTTTGTACATCTTCATATGTGATACATCCTGGATATGGTTTGTAATAGACGATTTGCACTATAGCAGCCTGATGGTCTTTACAAACAGCTTCAAAAGCTTTGCTGGCGCCGCCTTTTCCTAAAATAAGGACTTTTTTATCTTTTAGATCGATATCAAAGTGTTTAAATGTTTCAACGATGCCATCATAATCTGTATTGTGTCCATAGAGTTTTCCATCTTTGTTTACGATACAGTTACAGGCCTGAATGGATTTGGCTTGTTCATCAAGGTGATCGCAGGCTTTAAAGGCAATTTCTTTATAGGGAATCGTCACATTGATTCCTTTAAAAGGATGTTCTTTAAAGTACTCTACGATATGATCCTTTGAGATCTCTTTTAAATCGTAATGATAGTAGCCAAACTTTTCATGAATCATTTTTGAGAAGCTATGTCCTAGATGTTCTCCAATTAATCCATATTGCATAAAACTCTCCTTCTTGAAAAAATAAAGAGCATCTCATGCATGAAATGCTCTTGTATAAGCCTCAAAAAAAGAATCAACACATCGTTTGATTTTTCTTAAGGAATTAGATTGTAAATCGAAAACTTATATATTTTTTCATGAGTGCATTGTAACCTATTTACATGTTATTTTCAAGGTGTTTTCATAATTTTTTTCAAAATTGTGTTAAAATGATTTTGGTGAAGATTTATGAAAATAATATGTCCTTTTTTCTATTTAAATTTAAATGATGCTCTTGAAGAGTTAAAAGCGATGAATGAAAGTGCGTGTGATTTGATTGAGATTCGTCTTGATCGTGCCAAGGCATATAAGATCGAAGATCTAATTCAACTTGTAGCTCACGCCAAGAAAAAATGCATTCTTACACTTCGTAGTAAACAGGATGGTGGAGAAGCCGATATGGATCATGCGGTTTATGAAAAAAAGATCATTGAGCTTTTTCAAGTTCCGGATGTGATCGTTGATTTGGAGCTTTTACATTTACAACATTTTCAAGATACAAGGTTTAAGCAGTATCTGGATCGCTGTATCATCAGTTACCATAACTTTAACAAGACACCAGATAATCTAAATGAAATTTGGAAACAGATGGATATCTATCAGCCATATATTGAAAAAGTTGCCTGCATGCCACAAAGCAAAGAAGATGTTTTAACATTGTTGTTGTCTTGTTATGAGCATAAGACAATTTCAAAAAAATGTGCGATTTCCATGTCTGATATGGGTATGATTTCTCGCATCATAGGTGAAATGTTTGACAGCGAATATACTTTCTGCAGCCTTACCACATCCAGTGCGCCTGGTCAATTACCTTTGGAAAAGATGGTTGAATATTTGAACATTTTGGATTGATAAGGCACGAAATTGTGAATTCAAGAATATTGGTGTTATAATCTAATCAGAAGAACAATATAGCTAAGGAGGTATTCTTATGAAAGTTAATATTGTCGGAAAAAACATTACAGTTACACCAGGAATCTCTGAAAAGATTCAAAAGAAATTAAATACTTTAGCGAAGTATTTTATCATTGGAGAAGATGATACAGCCAATGTATTGGTTCGTACGTATCCAACAAAACAAAAAATAGAAGTTACAATTCCAACTAAGCATGCGATCCTGCGTGCTGAAGTTATAGATGATGATCTATATAGCGCTATTGATAAAGTTGTTGATAAACTTGAAGACCAGATTCGTCGTCAGAAGACTCGTTTAACAAGAAAGAATAAAGAATCTTTGGCAGCAGCTTTTATCGATCATGAAATCTTCAATGAATATAATGAGGAAGAAGATGAATTAGTTAAGACAAAATCGATTGTTCCTGTTGAAATGAGCCTTGATGAAGCAATCATGAAAATGGAATTGTTAGGACATGATTTCTTCATTTATACAGATGATGAAACTGAGAAGATCGCAGTTGTATATAGACGCCACAATGGTGGATATGGATTGATTGAAACAGAGTAGTTTTTCATTGATTCTACTTGAATATTCATAGAGGTTGTGTTAAATTAATATCGATAGAAACAAAAGGAGTGGGTAAAACCACTCCTTAATTTTGGAAAGGAAGAACGAATGAATCTAGATATTCTTAAAGAATGGATCGAGCCAGTATTAAATGAAAAAGATTGTGTGCTATATGATATAGAATGGCTGACAAATCAAAATCCACCTATCTTGCAGATTTCAGTTGAAAAACAAGATGGAACAATGGATCTTGATACATGTGCTATGTGTAGTGATGTAATTGGAACTCTATTAGATAATAAAGATTGGTATACGAAAGAATATATGTTGGAAGTGTGTTCTCCAGGTGCAGAAAGAGAATTGAAGACGGACCAGCAGCTTCGCGATGCGATTGGTAAATATGTATACGTTAAGCTTATTGATCCAAAACAAGGTCTTGACCAAGTATTGGGTGATCTTAAAGAAGTAAATGACGATTCGATCATAGTTGCGTATAAAGAGAAGACAAGAAATAAGACAATAGAGATCGATCGTAACAATATTAATGTGATTATGACAGCGGTAAAATTGTAAGGGAGATAAGTATGAAATTAAAAGTAGACACATTACAGAAAGCTTTGCAGGGAATTGAAAATGATCGTCAATTATCAAGTGAGATCGTAGAGGATGCTTTACGAGAAGCATTAACCAAAGCCTACAGAAAACACATTGAAATTCCAGATGCTTATGTAGAGGTTGTTATTGAAGACGGTATCATTCACATTTATCATCAGCGTAAGGTCGTTGAAGATGTGGAAGACGATGAATTGGAAATTTCTTTGGAAGATGCAAGAAAAGTAAACAAGAACATCCAGCTGGATGATTTTGTCAATGAAGAAGTAGACTTTACGACATTTGATCGCGCAGCTGTTGTTTTGGCAAAAAATGTCATGAAACAAAAGATTCGTGAAGCTGAAAAGGCACAAGTGTATGAAGAATATTGCGATAAGCTTGATGAAATGGTATTGGGTGTCGTTGAAACTGTTGAAGAAAAGTTTGTAATCGTCAACATCGGGAAAACATTGGCAATGTTAAAAAAATCACAACAAATCCCAACTGAAAAATACTATGAAGGACAGAAATTGTTGGTTGTCATTACAGAAGTCAACAAAGAAACAAAAGGAGCACAAGTTTTAGTATCTCGTGCAACACCAGTGTTTGTACGTCGCTTATTTGAAAGAGAAGTTCCAGAGATCTATAATGGAATTATAGAAATCAAAGCAATTGCCAGAGATCCTGGTGAAAGATGTAAGATTGCCGTGTATTCTCACAATGAGAACATCGACCCTATTGGAGCTTGTATTGGGCCTCGTGGATCACGTGTCCAAACGATCATCAACGAGTTAAACGGAGAAAAGATCGATATCTTTGAATGGAGCGATAATATCTCTGAGTTGATTGAAAATGCATTAAGTCCAAGTGAAGCTGTTGCGGTCATTCCAAATGAAAATGTAAAAGATGGTTTGATCGTTGTTGTACCAGATTCTCAATTATCCTTAGCAATTGGTAAACGTGGTAAAAATGCTCGCCTTGCGGTTAAATTATCAAATCGCAAGATCGATATCAAATCAGAAAGTGAAATGCAGGAATTAGGTATTGATTACATGACCATTGCTAAAGAACTTCAAGAAGAATATGAAGCGAAAAAGGCAAAAGAACGTGCGTATAAACAGCAGCAGAAGATTGAGGAACTTAAACATTCTGAGATCGAAATTGAAAATGTGGATGTAGCTGATTTTGACTACGATGATGATATCGACACAACAACTTATGAAGAAGTTGAAGGTCCAATCCATCAGAATACAACAACTCTATTTGAAAAAGAAAGAGAAACAGAATTAGATGAGATGGAAGAAGCAGCTCGTATTGCCAAAGAAAAGCGCAAAGAAAAAACAGCTGCCGACATCAAAGAATATACTTCTAAATTTGAAAACTTTGCCGATGCCAGCAATAAGAGCGAGCAGGTAGTTTCTAAACCTAAGAAGAAAGTCGAAGAAACACATGCAGAAACAAAAGACGAACAAAAAGAAGAAGAGCTTCAGAAGAAAAAAGCTATGTTTGAACAGATGAAGCCAATCTATTCAGAAGAAGAGTTAGCAGAAATCGAAGAGGCAGAATATGAAGAAGAAAATGCCTGGGATGATGATGTTGACTATGAAGAATATGATGAGTACTACGATTAGAGGTAAATATGAGAAAAATACCAATGAGAAAATGTGTTGTTACACAGGAGCGTTTTCCTAAAAAGGAATTAATCCGAGTTGTAAGAACACCAGAATCAGAAGTTGTCGTGGATCTAACTGGGAAAAAGAATGGGCATGGTGCTTATGTTCAAAAAAGTGAGGAAACGATCTTGAAAGCGAAAAAGAATAAAGCATTAGCCAAGGCTTTAGAGACTGAAATTCCCGAATCGGTTTATGACGAGCTATTGGAGTTAGTTCGTGAAAAATAAGGCTGTATCTTTGATTCAATTTGCCTTTAAAGCAAGAAAAGTTGTTTTGGGAGATGCTTTAATTCCAAGCATCCAAAAAACAACGGCAAAGCTGGTTTTGATTAGTACAAAATGTGGTCAAAATCGCAAAAAAAAGTTAAAAGACAAATGTACATTTTACAATGTCCCATGGCTTGAAGTTGAACCAGAATTATTTGATCAGATTAGTCATCGTTCATTTAATTCTTTGGCGATATGTGAAGATGGCTTTGCTAAAGCCATTATGGAAGAGATGAAAGGGTAGGTGACTTTACATGCCAAATAACAATAGACCAAGAAGAAAACCTAGTAAAAAAGGACCTAATAAACACAAGAACACAAACAGTGCTCCTCGTAAAGTTGAAGCTGTAAAAGAAATTACATATAGTGATTCTTTAACAGTTGGTCAGTTGGCAAATTTACTCCATAAAAACAGTTCCGAAATAATTAAATTCTTGTTCATGATGGGAAATATGTCTACGATCAATACCGTATTGAGCGATGATGACATTGAATTGATTTGCATGGAGTTTGGTGTTGAAGTTCATAAAGAAGTGATCATCGACGAAGATGATATCGAAGAACAAATTGGCAATATCGAAGAAGATGATTCGAAAATGGTTCCAAGACCTCCAGTTGTGACGATCATGGGACATGTTGACCATGGCAAAACAACATTATTGGATACGATTCGTAAAACCAATGTTACAAGTGGAGAATTTGGTGGGATCACACAGCACATTGGTGCATATCAGGTTTCTTTAAAAGGACGTAAAGTTACTTTCCTTGATACACCAGGACATGAAGCATTTACGGCTATGCGTGCTCGTGGTGCTCAAGTAACTGATATCGTTATTATTGTTGTTGCTGCAGATGATGGTGTCATGCCACAGACAAAAGAAGCTGTTGACCATGCTAAAGCTGCAGGTGTTCCTATTGTTGTAGCAGTTAACAAAATTGATAAACCAGGTGCTAATCCAGATCGTATTATGTCAGAAATGGCAGAACTTGGTATCATGCCTGAAGAATGGGGTGGAGATACGATCTTCATGAATGTT
The DNA here is from genome assembly GCF_000469305.1 of Faecalitalea cylindroides ATCC 27803. Taxonomy (GTDB): domain Bacteria; phylum Bacillota_I; class Bacilli_A; order Erysipelotrichales; family Erysipelotrichaceae; genus Faecalitalea; species Faecalitalea cylindroides. The sequence continues at coordinate 25,281 of NZ_KI270980.1, read as the reverse complement.
TCCGCAAAGCAGGGAACAGGAGTTTCAGATTTGTTAGAAACAGTGCTATTAGTTGCGGATATGGCAGAATTAAAAGCAAATCCCGATCAGCTCGCCAGTGGTACGGTCATCGAGGCAAAATTGGATAAAGGTAGAGGTCCTGTTGCAACTTTATTAGTACAAAGGGGTACATTACATTCTGGTGATAGCATTGTTGTAGGTACTTCTTATGGACGTGTTCGTAAGATGACAAATGACAAGGGAATGGAAATTAAAAAGGCTGAACCGAGCTGTCCAGTAGAAATTATAGGTTTAAATGATGTTCCTAGAGCTGGTGATGTGTTCATGGCTTACGATAACTATAAAAAGGCACAGGAAATTGCTTCTCATCGTCTTGAAAAACAAATCGAAAAAGAGCGCAATGCAACAAGCGCTATGTCTTTGGAAGATCTTGCCAAGAAGATTGATGAAGGTGACGTAAAAGAAATTAATGTATTGATCAAAGCAGATGTTCAAGGTAGTGCAGAGGCTTTAAAAGCAAGTATGGAACGATTAGAAGTTGATACAGTACGTGTGAATGTCATTCGTTCCACTGTTGGTACGATCACTGAATCTGATATCTTATTAGCGAGTGCTTCAAATGCGATTATTTATGGTTTCAACATTCGTCCAAGTGCAGCAATCCGTAAAAAAGCGGAAGAAGAAGGTATCGAAATTCGTCTTCATAACATCATCTATAAAGCTTTGGAAGAATTAGAATCTGCTATGAAAGGTATGCTTGCTCCAGTTTATGAAGAAGTTGTTATTGGGCAGGCTGAAGTTCGTCAGATTTATAAAGTTTCAAAAGTTGGTACAATTGCCGGCTGTAAAGTTGTAGATGGGCACATTAAACGTGACTGTAAGGTACGCTTGATTCGTGAAGGTATCGTCATTTATGATGGTAAACTTGGATCCTTAAGACGCTTTGAAAACGATGTTAAAGAAGTTCAAAATGGCTTTGAATGTGGTATGACAATTGAAAATTATAATGATATTAAAGTTGATGATATCATTGAGGCTTATGAAGATCAGGAAGTGTAATCATGACAGTTAAAAATGAAAGACTTGATATGATTCTTCAAAGAGAGATTTCTAATATTCTTCAGTTTGATTTAAAAAATCCAAAATTAGGGTTTGTAACTGTGACAGATGTACAATGTACTAGAGATCTTTCTCAAGCTAAAGTTTATGTAACATTCTTAGGAAAACAAGAACGTAATGATGCCGGAATGAAGATTTTAAAACAGTCAAAAGGTTTTATTCGCTCAACTTTAGCAAAACGAATGACAATCCGGAAAATGCCAGATCTTATTTTTATTCAGGACACAAGTCTTGAACAAGGAAATCGCATTGAAAGAATATTAAAAGATATACAGTAATATGAAATACCATGTCTTTGTATTCATTACAAATGACATGGTTTTTAATATCTTTAATATTTTGACACATATATTAATACATACTTGAATGAAATCAGGACAGGAAATGATTTGGTTAAAGCGTCATTATGATAATAGATTTAGATTCATCTGAGTACATTACTATCATAGAAGAATGAATTGAATCATCTTTTCGAATGATTCAAAGAGGGGGTATGAGGTGAAAATAATAAAATTTCTTATTAATTATGTAGCAACTTTGAGCTGTATGTTTTTTCGGTAATACCGGTTTTTGTGGAATCTACTTTGAAGTTTGTACTTAACAACAATGCTGGAATAGGCACTGGTAACTATGATATTTAAAATAATGGTGGAGAAGGAATTTATCTAGGAGGTACCATTAATATGAGTACTGTTAATTCTGGATTTATTGTCAGAGGTATTTTTAATAGTAAAATAAATTCGATCACAACAGGTGATTTTGGATTGAAAATGAATATCCAGGGTTTAACTTTTAGTAATTTAAGCTATACCAGTTAGGAATTATATAATCAACCAAATCAAATAATTATGCGTATTATTCAGATGATGTGTTTACTTATAATCAATCTGATATTTCTTCTTTAGCGCAATATAATGGTACATATTTAGTTATGCCTTGTAATACAGTTTATCATTTTACTTTGACACCTGAAGACGGATTATATCTTCCTTCCATAATCACAATTACTAAGGTAGGACAAGAACTGATTGAAGGTGCAGATTATACATATAATTTTTCAACAGGATATGTTTAAATTGATGATTCTGTGATCAATTATCCATTAGTTTTGGATGCCAATGCTCCGCAAGAAATTCCTCCAACAGAGGTTAATGATCTTCCAACGATTGAAGCAGATGATAAAGTGTTAGCTGTTGATGCTCCTTCGAATCCTTTAGAAGATGTAATAGCTTACGATACTGAAGATGGAACTTTGATTGAACAAATTATTGTTACTAATAATACAGCAGATAAAAGTCAACCTGGCAAATATGAAGTAACTTATCAAGTAACGGATGTAAAAGGTGCTTTCACTGCAAAGACAAAAATGGATAGTGGTACAACAACGATTGAAAAGGATAGGACAGATACTAAGAAATATGATGTGAAAACAAATAAACAGAAGAATATGGTAATGTGGATCATTATATTAGCAGCAGTTATCACAACTGTTTTCCTAGTTTTAGAAAGAAGAAATCAAAATAACAAAATAGCTCGTACGATTACATGTACGAGCTTTGTCTATATTTCTAGATGTTTTGATTTTAAACGTAAGTTAGAATATTCACGAAGAGCAGAATAAAATAAGGCAAATACTGGAACACCCAAGAACATACCTAAAACACCGAATAATCCGCCACCAATTGTAACAGAAAACAAGATCCAGAATCCAGACATACCTAATTTATCGCCTAATACAATTGGTTTAATAACATTACCATCAATTTGTTGAAGGATTAGGATAAATATAGCGAAGATAAGTGCAGATATTGGATTGATCAACAACAATATGACAATTACAGGAATAGCACCTAGGAACGGTCCAAAGACTGGGATCAAGTTGGTTACTCCAACAATAAGTCCAATCATTGGTGCATATGGAATTTGAAGGATCAAGGTTCCTATATAGCATGTAATACCAATGATTGTAGAATCAATGATATTACCAACAATGTATTGTTCAAAAACTGTTTTAACATCAATGATCCAAAAATTTAATCCTTTTGCAGTATCTAGATTAAATATAGAATAGTTCAATTTTTTGATTACTCGGATGAGTTTTTCACGATCTAAAAGAATGTAGAAACCACTCACAACAGCTAGAATGAAATTAATAATTCCGCGAACAAAACCATAAGAGTAAGTAGCTAGTTTTGGTAATGTAGATGTAACTGTATCAGTTAAAGTTTCAACAATACGTAAATTTTCTGTCCATAGTTGGATATCTTGAGTTGAAATATTCAAAGAATTAGCAATAGTGTATGCATAGTGTGTAAAATTCTCTGTATAATCGCTGATATTTTGAGCAAATGTCAAGATGGAATCAATAATACTAGGTATGATTGTTGCACATAGTAAGGCAAGAATAACGAGAACAATCAAGAATGTCAATAATGTTGACAACAAGCGCTTTTTACTTGCGGAAAACTTTGAGTTCTCGAATAATTTTTTCTCCAGCCAATTTTGTGGATTATATAGTAAGAACGCTATCGCTACACCAAAAACAAAGGGAAAGCAGATCACAAGAATTGTATTCACAAAGTCTTTGATTTGTTCGAATTGGTTGAAAAACATAAATAGTAATAAAGGAATGATCAATGAACAAGAGTTCACAAAGATCCTTTTTTTCATTTCTTCTGTAATTTGAAATCGCATAAAACACCTCGGGGTAATTCTATCATATATGGAAAAAAATGTCTTTAAATACTATAATAAGTTTATGTTAAAAATAATTGAAGGAAACATCTCCTGTAAGGCTGTATTAGAGGAACAAAAACGCAGATGTGAGATTCTTTATGTGGATAAGAAAAAAAGGACAAAAGATTTTGCGTATATTATCTCTTTAGCGAAAAGACAAGGTGTTAAAGTACAGACTTGTACAAGAGAAGTGATTGATGAAATTGCCACCGGAAAAACGCATGGTGGGATGATTTTAAAAGCCGACAAACGTGAAGATTCTTTTTTACAGGAAAAGATCGAGGGCTTTTTGTGTTATGTAAATGGAGTGGAAGATCCTTATAATCTAGGTAGCTTGATTCGTTCTCTATATGCTTCTGGATGTAACGCATTGATCTTACCATATCGTGATTGGTCAATGAGTGAGAACATCATCTTGAGAGCCAGTGCTGGCGCATATGAAAGGTTACCGATATATTTTATCCATTCGGATGAAGAATTGGTCGAGTATGTTCATAAATACGAAATTCCACTTTATTGCGCATATCGCAATCAGGCAAAAGCACATTATGAGATAAAGTATCCGAATACTTGTTGTGTGGCAATTGGCGGAGCCTTGCGTGGATTAAGTGCAAAGATCGTTCAGGCCTCCAATCAAAATATTGTGATTGAATATGGACGAGATTTTAAAAACGCACTAGATACGCCAAGCGCTACAGCCGTGATTGCCTTTGAAATCATGAGACAAAAGAAAGGAGCTAACAATGTTAAAGTACAATAAAGAGGAGCTGGTAAAAATAGCGGTAACTGGATGTGTCGATCATCCAAGAGTTAAAGGGTATTATGTAGGATATGATGGAAAAGGTCGCATGCCAATTGGAACCGGAGGTATCGTCTATTCGCATGCAATCGGTGATTGCTGTATGAATATTGCTGGTGATCATATTGAACCGGGAATTTCTCTTGCCAATCCATCCGACAAAGAAAATCATGCTTTAGAAACATTTGCCTGTGTAGGAAATGAGGCAAAGATCATCAATGGACCAATGAAATCAAAAACAGGATATGTAACTGGAACACATGGTGGTGTTGATCATACAATGGTTTATATGGACAAAGAAGTTTTGGAAGAAATGGATTCTAATGAAACGATTCTTGTAAAAGCATATGGGCAAGGGCTAAAGCTATTAGATTATCCAGAAATCCATATGATGAATATTGATCCAGATTTATTAATGGCCATGCCAATCCTTGAAGAAGAGGGAAAAGTATCGTTTCCAGTTGTGACAAGTGTTCCTAGTTATTTGATGGGTTCTGGTTTAGGTTCCTCTACCTTGATGGAAGGGGATTATGATATCATGACACAGGATGAAAGAGCCGATGAGATCCATGGACTCAATGATCTTCGTTTTGGAGACTTTGTTGCGATAATTGATCATGATTGTCATTATGGACCGCATTATTATAAAGGAGCCGTTTCTATTGGTGTCGTTGTACACAGTGATTCTTTTACAAGCGGACATGGTCCAGGGGTATGTGTAGTTGCTACATCTAAGCTGGGAAATATTACCTACAGGATTGAAGAAGATGCCAATCTAAAAACATATATGAAGCATATCAAAAGAAGTGTTTAAGGATATGCTTCTTTTTTATGAATTCAAAGGTATTTATGTTAGAATATTTTTATGAAATTGATCAATGTATATATAGAACATTTAACCTTACAATTGAACCAACTGTTTACATATGCATGTGATGAACCAGTCCAAAAAGGATGTCGTGTCAAAGTGGATTTTGCCCATAGAGAATGTATTGGATTTGTTCAGGAAACAGATGTAAAAAGTGATTTAAAAAATATTAAACCTGTTCTAGAAGTCATAGATAAAGAGCCTTTGTTAAATGAGGAATTGTTAGATTTGGCGCAATATATATCTAAACGATATGTATGCAGTGTCATTAGTGCTTATAAGACAATGTTGCCACCAGCCTTAAGACCTAGCAGCACGTATAAAAAGATTATCTATGAAGATCATGTTTATTTATCTAGTTCTACTTTACCTTTAACGAGTAAACAGGCCAACGTGTATGAAGAAATAAAAGATAAACTGCCAATGAAGGCCAGTGAATTTAGAAAACTGACAAAGAGCTTGGCAAAACCATTGATTGAAAAAGGATATGTTGAACTAAGAAAACTGCCTAAATCCAATGATGTCTTGCCGTCCTATATAGAGGATTCAATTCATGAACTAACTTTTGAACAAAAAAATGCAATTGAAGAAATCGAGAACTTAAACGATTCGTGCTTTTTATTACATGGAGTGACTGGTTCTGGAAAAACAGAAGTTTTTTTACATTTAGCGCAAACTGTCTTGAAACAAAACAAACAAGTTCTTTTTTTAGTGCCTGAAATTGGATTAACACCTATGATGATCGAGCGTGTCATGGCACGATTTCAACGTAAAGTTGCCATTTACCATTCTCAGTTAAATGATCAGGAAAAATACGAGCAATATTGTTTGGTTAAAGATAAGAAAGTTGATATTGTGATTGGTACACGATCTGCTGTTTTCATGCCTTTTGATGATCTAGGTTTGATCTTAATGGATGAAGAACACGATATAAGTTATAAACAAGATTCCATGCCTCGCTATCATACACGCGATATTGCTTTATGGCGAGCTAAATATCATGGTTGTAAAGTAGTTTTATCCAGTGCTACCCCAAGTCTTGAATCATATTCACGAGCTTATAAAAATGTATATCATTTGGTATCTTTGACAAAACGCATCTATGATCAAATGCCAGAAATTCACTTAGTGGATATGAAAGAAGAAAGAAATCAGTTTGGTTTGTCTCAAAGATTGATCGATGCAATCCAAAAAACATTGGATGAAAACGATCAAGTGATTTTGTTGTTGAACCGAAGAGGCTATTTGCCTGTTGTTCGATGCAGCAACTGCAATGAGGTCATGATGTGTCCAGATTGCGGGATTGCCTTGACATATCATAAATCTAATGATTCTTTAATGTGTCATTGTTGTGGTAATGTATATCGCTTTGATCATACCTGCCCTAAATGTCATTCCCATCATTTTTTTCAAGTCGGTATGGGTACGGAAAGACTTGAAGAAAATATTCAAATGTTATTTCCAAATGCCAATATTGTACGAATGGATGCAGATAGTACAAAACGAAAAAATGCTCATGCCAAGCTTCTAAAAGAGTTTGAACAGAGTGGTGATATTCTACTTGGCACGCAAATGGTTGCTAAAGGTCTTGATTTTGAAAGAGTGACTTTAGTTGGCATCTTACAGGCAGACAATGCTTTGATTCACAGTGATTATCGTTCCTGCGAAATAGCTTATCAGATGTTAGAACAGGCAAGTGGACGAAGTGGACGCGGTGTAAAAAAAGGGGATGTATATATTCAGACGTATGATCCCGGTCATTATGTAATGCAGTCCGTATTAAAACATGATTATCTTGGTTTTTTTAGAAAAGAAATGAGTTATCGTCATTTGGGTGTTTATCCACCATATGTTTTTTTATGCTGCATCATTTATTCGCATGAAAGTTTAGAGAAAGCTATGGATGTAGCTTTGTTGGGAAAACAGTTTTTATCCCAGTTTAAAGTATTGGGACCTTTAGAAATAAATATGCGTCAAAGACAAAAACGTGTTCGCTTGATCGTAAAATCAAAAGATGAAACACAGTTGAATCAAACGATCTGGAAATTAGTCGAGTATCATCGATCTTTAAAAACAAATGTTAAACAGGATATTAATATGTATCCTTTGATCTTGGAGGAATAATATGCGATCTTGGGTGTTTAAGGCATTATGTAGCGTTGTGCTGGAAGGAACATATTCAAATTTATATTTAAAAAATCATTTAAAAGAAGTGCCAAAGAAAGATCAGGCATTGTGCACAAGGATCTTTTATGGAACGATTCAAAACTATGATTATTGTCAATATATCTATCGACAGTTTACAAATAGAAAGAAAATTGAATCAAAAATTGATGTTTTATTGGTCATGAGCGTATATCAAATCAAGTTTTTAGATAAAGTTCCTGACTATGCGATCTGTAATGAAGCTGTCAATCTTGCCAAAAAGGTAAATTCAAAAAGTGCTGGTTTTGTTAATGCTATCTTGCATAAGGTGATTCAAAATGAAGTGAAACTTCCTGAGGATGAAGTTGAAAGGATTGCAATTATGAATTCAATCAAACCTTGGTTAATCAGAATGTGGTGCTCACAATATGGTCTGGATACAGCCAAAAAAATTGCGATGCATTCAAATACGACCTTGCCAATTGTGGTTCGAAGAAACTCGCTTTTGATTAATGAAGAAAACTTTTTAAAGGATCCTTATATTGAAAAGATCAAAGATAGTGAGTTATATGTATATATAGGTGAACAGATCTCAAGTCATCCTTATTATGTTAAAGGTTACATGTCTGCGCAGGATCCTGGTTCTTATCAAATTGCCAGAACCTTAGACGTAAAGTGTGAAGAAAAGGTATTGGATGTCTGCAGCGCACCTGGAACCAAGGCTATGGCATTGGCGCAATTTATGAATAATAGAGGAACAATCGATTGTTTAGATATTCATGAACATCGTGTGCAGTTGATCAAGAAAGATGCTAAAAGATTACATGTTGATATCATTCATGCGTATTGTAAAGATGCTACAAAGATCTTAGATTTAGGACTTTATGATCGCGTGCTTTGTGATGTTCCTTGTTCCGGGTATGGTGTTTTAGCTAGAAAACCAGATATCAAATTACGTATGAAATCAGAAGACATGGATTCACTTATCAAGATTCAAAGAGAAATCTTAGCTTCAGCCGCCAGTCATGTTAAAGAAAATGGCTGCTTGGTGTATTCAACTTGTACTTTAAATAAGAAGGAAAATGAAAAACAAATCGAGTATTTTATCAAGAATCATCCAGGATTTGCTTTGGAAAAAGAAGAGACGTTATTTCCTAATGAATATAGTGGAGGATTCTTTATTGCGAAACTAGTGCGAAATACGCACTAGAGTATGCTATAATGCATAAGTGATTGGAGTGTTATAGAACATGCAAAGCTTGTATGATTTTAATTATGAACAAATGCAGCAGTTTGCACTCGATTGTGGATGGAAAACATTTAGAGGTCATCAGATCTTTCAATGGTTATATCGCAATCGAGTTGACGAAATAGATGAAATGACAAATTTAAGTTTGGAGACTCGTGAACTTTTAAAGTCGCGTTTTATTATCAATCCTTTGAAATTGATTCGAAAACAAGTTTCCCACGATGGGACTACAAAGTTTTTGTTCCAGCTTGAAGATGGAGCTCTATTAGAGAGTGTTATGATGATTTTTGATTATGGAAAGAGCATCTGTGTATCCAGTCAGGTTGGCTGTAACATGGGATGTGCTTTTTGTGCGAGTGGATTGACCAAGAAAAAACGTAATCTAACAAGCGGTGAAATGGTAGCGCAGGTAATGTATGTCCAAAAAGAGTTGGATAAGACACAAGATCGTCTTTCCCATATTGTGGTCATGGGCACAGGGGAGCCATTTGATAATTATGAAAATGTCATGAATTTTTTATCCTGTGTAAATCATGATCGTGGTCTAGGTATTGGAAGCCGTCATATTACGATTTCAACATGTGGAATCGTTCCAAGAATCTATGATTTTGCCAATGAACATACCCAATATAATCTTGCGGTTTCCTTACATGCTCCTAATAATGAACTTCGTAATCAGCTGATGCCTGTTAATAAGGCATATCCAATTGAAGAACTAATGAAGGCATTGACGTATTATTCAACGGAGAATAATCGACGCCTTACATTTGAATATATTTTATTAAAAGGAGTCAATGATAAACCAAGTCATGCTAAAGAGTTAGCTAAGCTTTTAAAAGGATTAAATGCATATGTAAACTTGATTCCGTATAATTCTGTGGATGAAAAACATTTTAAGAGCGTTACTCATGATGAGGCAATGATCTTTTACGATATGTTGATGAAAAACCATGTGCGGTGCACGATTCGAAAAGAACATGGAAATGATATCGATGCAGCATGTGGTCAATTACGAATTAAAGAAATTAAGAAAGGAAACGGCGAATGAGAGCTTTTGGAAATACCGATATAGGTTGTACAAGAAAAGTGAATGAAGATGATTATTGCATCCTTCAAAATGAAAATGGTGACTGGCTTGCGGCTGTTTGTGATGGCATTGGTGGAAGTGCTGCCGGTGAAGTTGCCAGCCATTTAGCTGTTTCCAAATTAAGAGAAGCATTTTTAAAAGCACCTGTTTTCAAAAAAGATTCACAGGTGAATGATTGGATCCACGACACATTGAATAAGGCTAATGATGCAATCTATCTTGAAAGCATGCGTAATCGCAAGGAACGTGGAATGGGCACGACTTGTGTAGGTATGATCTATGCAAATAATGCTACGTATATCTTTAATGTAGGAGATTCACGTCTATATGCATATTACTCAGATGGTTTGATCCAAATGAGTGAAGATCACAGCGTGATTGCGAAATTGATCAAAGAAGGAAAAATCAAGCCTGAAGAGGCAAAGAGTCATGCGCAAAGAAACACTTTGACCAATGCTTTAGGAGTATGGCGGGTATTCCGCATTGATACTAATAAAATTGATTCGAATTACCGATATATCTTGATCTGCAGTGATGGTCTGCATGGTTATGTAAGCTATGAAGAAATTCAGGCAATTATCGATTCTTCAGCGTATAATTTGACAGATAAAGTCAATGCCTTGATCTCTAGAGCAAACCAGTCTGGCGGCTATGATAATTGTACAGTGATCTTAATGGAAAATGAGAGGTACCAAGATGGCTCAAACGATTAATCAAATAGCAAACCGTTACGAGATCATCTCTTTAGTTGGTCAAGGTGGTATGGCAGATGTTTATAAGGCACAAGATACGATCTTAAATCGAATCGTTGCCATTAAGATCCTTCGCCAAAAACTAAGTGAAGATCCAATGACGTTAGTACGTTTTCAACGAGAAGCCAGCGCTGCAAGCCGTCTTTCACATCCGAATGTTGTAGATATTTATGATGTAGGCGAATACAATGGCATGCATTATATCGTTATGGAATTTATTCGTGGACGTACACTAAAAGAATTGATTGGTTTACGAGGACCATTAAGTGTTGATGAAGCTGTTCATATCATGCGTCAATTGACTAGTGCCATAGCACATGCACATGAACACAATATTATTCATCGTGATATCAAACCTCAGAACATTTTGGTCAAGGATGATGGAACGATCAAGATCACGGATTTTGGGATCGCCGTGGCAAATGATGCAGTTCAATTAACATTAAATAATGCGGTCATGGGTAGTGCTCATTATCTTGCACCAGAAACAGCACAGGGTAAAGATCCAGATCCTAAGATCGATATTTATTCTATGGGAATCGTGTTCTATGAATTGTTGACAGGAAGTGTTCCTTTTCAAGGCAAGACTCCAACGGAGATTGCGATCAAACATTTGCGTGAACCAATTCCATTTGTCCGTGATTTTAATCCAGGCATTCCTCAATCAATTGAAAATATCGTATTAAAAGCTACGGCAAAAAATCCAGTAGAACGATATGATAGTGCTTCTGATATGTTGTATGAACTAATGCACTATAATGATATTTCGAATCGAAATGTTCAAAGAGTAACTTTTAAATCACAACCGGTATCCAATGTTGAAATAGATGATGACGGGTATGTGAAAGTGGAATATGAAAAGCCAAAAAAGGCCACAAAGAAGCCTAAAAGAAGTTTTGTTCCATATGTTTTAGGTGCTTTAGGTACGATCATCGCAATTGTATTGATGTTTATGATTGCATCTTTGACCGGGCTTATTCGATTCAGCGGCTTCTTGGGATATCAGACAATGCCGGAAGTTGTCAGTCTAACACAGGAAGAAGCATTGAATGTATTAGAAGATGCTAATTTTGATACATCTAATGTGGAAATCAAAGAAGATGTGAGTGATAAATTTGATGAAGGGCTGGTCATTTCAGCAAATTATGATGAAGGTGAAATTATTCCCGGTGATGCTGATATTGTCTTAACAATAAGTAAAGGTCCAAGCTTTTTAGTGGAAGATTATACTTCAAGATCTTTAAGTGAAGTACAGGCGGAATTACAGGCAAAAGGTGTCACTTTGAATATAGAAGTCGAGTATCAAGGTGCAAAGGATATGGATCCAGGGATTATTTTGGAACAAAGTGGTTTAAATCCTGGTGACAGGATCGACCCGGATGCTAATGAAACAATTAAATTTGTGGTTAGTGAATATCCTACAATTACGATTCCTTATGATTTAATTGGCAAGGACGTTAATGAAGCACAAGCTGAATTAAATGCTTTAGGAATAGCTGTTTTACCAATTCAGCAGGAGGGAGGTTCAGGTTCCAATATTGTTGTAGCCGTATCTCCGGATGTTGGAAGCGAGTATACACAGGAAGGAACGGACAGTGTGGTAACACTGTATTATGATTAGTATGCTGCAGGGAAGAATTATTAAGATTATTTCAAATCAGTCTACAATTGAATTTGAAGGAAAACAAGTGATTGCCAGACCAAGAGGAAAGATGAAATTAGAAAAAAGTCCTCTTGTAGGTGATTTAGTTGAGTTTGAGCAAATTGATGATACCTATCGTATTCATCGAATTTTAGATCGAAAAAATCAGTTGTTACGTCCAGCCATTGCCAATGTGGATCAGGCTTTGATCGTTACAAGTCTTAAAGACCCAGATTATTCGTGTCATTTATTGAATCGATTGATTTTCCTTGTTGCGATTGCTGGTGTAGAACCTGTGATCTGTATCACAAAATCGGATTTATTAAATAAAGATAATGATATCTTTGAGGATTTAAAACATTATAAAGATGCCGGCTATAAAATGGTATTTACACATCCAGGAAGTGATGATAATGAACTAAAGGAAGTATTAGATGGTAAGGTAAGCGTATTATGTGGTCAATCGGGTGCTGGAAAAAGTTCCTTGTTGAATCGCCTTGATCCTAGTTTTAAATTAAATACACAGGAAATCTCAAAGGCATTAGGGCGTGGAAAGCACACGACCAGGTATTGTGAATTGCATCATGTTGCCAATGGTCTAGTAGCCGATACACCAGGTTTCTCAAGCTTAGATTTTACACGTTTAGATACATCACATCTTGATCGTTTGATCTTGGATTTTAAGCCGTATTTGGATACATGCCGATTCAAAGACTGTTTGCATATCAATGAACCGGATTGTGGTATCAAACAAGCACTTGAAGATGGTAAGATCAATCCGAGCATATATGAAGATTATAAACAAATTATGTCAGAAAAAAGGAGATAAGTATGGAAAGAATCATAGCCCCTTCGGTTTTATCGTTGGATTATTCTAAGATGACTGAACAAATTGAACAATTAAATCAATCAAAAGCGAAATGGTTGCATTTTGATGTAATGGATGGCCATTTTGTTCCGAATATCACATTTGGTCCAGATATCTTAAAAGGGTTTCGAAAGGCAAGTCCTTTATTCATGGATGTTCATTTAATGATCAGTGATCCTGAATATTATGCACCAATTTTTGTAAAAGCTGGAGCAGATATGATCACTTTTCATGTGGAATCCTTTGATAATGACACTGATAAATGTATTGCATTCATGCAGAAGATGCAAGATTTACATGTTCAAGTTGGATTTACATTACGTCCGGCTACACCAATTGAACCTTTTGAAGCTTTGTTGGAACAGGCGGATATGGTTCTTGTTATGAGTGTCAATCCAGGCTTTGGGGGACAGTCTTTTATGGACGATCAATTAGATAAGGTACGTTGGTTATATAAAAAAAGAGAAGAAAAACAATTGAATTATCGCATAGAAATTGATGGTGGAATCAATCATGAAACATATAAAAAAGCTTGTGATGCCGGTTGTGATACTTTAGTTGCAGGTTCTTATGTCTTTAAAAATGATATTGTTTCTACGATCGAAGGGCTTTTAAAATGAAAAAGGCCCTTTTGATTACTCCTATGTCAAAAAATATCATCCAAGATGATTCGTATGATTATATAGGGGTTGATTCAGGTGCGCTGTTATTGATGGAAGCAAAGATACCGATGCGCTTTGCGGTTGGAGATTTTGACTCTATGACCGAAGATGAATTTCAAAGGTTACAAGGGGCGTGTCAAATCATTCGCCATCCTGTACAAAAGAATGAAACAGATAGTGAATTGGCTGTTTCTCTATGCAAGAAAAAAGGATATGATGAGATAGTTTTATATGGAGCTTTATCTGGAAGAATTGATCATACATTTGCCAATATTCGTTTATTGATGTATCGTTATCCTCATTTGGTGCTTTTAGATGATCATCAAAAGATCACTTTATTATCTAAAGGAGAGCATGTGATCAAAAAAGCATATACACATGTATCTTTCTTTGCACTTGAAGATACAATCATAACCTTAGAAGGATTTACATATCCGCTATACAAAGAACCTATTACTGTAAAAGATATATTCTGCGTGTCGAATTCAATCGTACATGAAGAGGCAAAAGTCACACTTGATATAGGAAAAGTGCTTTGCATTCAATCAAATGTTAAGTAGAAAGGGGTCAAGCAGATGTTTAATAAAGATGTAGCTTCAAACTTTATAGTTGGTCTATGTTTTATTGCAGCAGGCTTGGTAATGTTTTTTATACCAAATCGTGTTTTTTCGCTCATCTTAAATACATCTATCATCCTTCTTTTGATCAATGGAGTTTATCTACTGATTCGATTTCTCCAGCACAAGAAGAAAAGCGATTTATTATTTTTGATCTTGTCTATTTTATTCGCATTATTTTTAGTTGATCATGAAACTATTCCGCAATGGATCATCCGAGTTGCTTTTGGCTTGTATTGCTACATCAGTACACTGGCTAGTTTGATTCAGCTGGTCATCAATTATATAAATGATATTCCGGATAAGTTCTATCATTTTTTAATGATAGTAGCTTATGGAATCTTGGGCTTTAATTTATTGTTTGTAGATGAATTTGAAACGGATTTATTACTTCGTTTGTTCGGAATTTATTTTATCTTATTAGGATCTCGATATTTTAATGATGCCAGTGTAGGGGTAAATCCTTTATTAAAATATGAATGGAAGCGTAAGATTCGCATTACATTACCAGCCATAATGTGTGCCTTTATTCCAGATTGGACATTAACATCTATTAACCGATATTTATCTTCTGGTAAACCATTTGCTTTAGAAAAAAAAGACTATGGAGATGATCAAATTTTAAAGGTCATGGTTCATGTTGGACCTAATGGAATTCAAAAAGTTGGTCATATTACATTTTCTTATAAAGGAATTGTTTACAGTTATGGAAATTATGATGAAGAATCGTTTCGTTTAAATCAAACGATTGGAGATGGCGTATTCTTTACAGTTCCATTTGAATATTATATTCCTAATATGATGAGTGCAGAAAACAATTCTATTTTTGAATATGGTATTCAAATCAAGAAAGAACAGGAAGCTTTGATCGAACAAGAGCTTGAAGCTTTCAAAAATAACAGTTATCGCTGGTACTGTAAAATTGAACGTGAATATGGATACGATCGATTTAATGAGTATAAAGAGAATTATCCTTCAAGGCTGCATTATAAGACTGGGGCGAAGTTTTATAAATTTAAATCGGGTCGGTTTAAGACATATTGGGCTTTAGGTGATAATTGTGCTTTGTTTACCGACTGTATCCTAGGAAAACTAGGCTGTGATGTATTAAGTATGCGGGGAATCATTTCGCCTGGTACATATCTTGAATATCTTCAGGGGGAATATATCAAAAAGAACAGCCCAGTTGTTTCTTTAAAGATTCATTCGATTGAGGCAAAATCAATACACTAAAAAAAGAGCTGAAATCAGCTCTTTCTTTATGATCCTTAATAATTAAATTAAATAGCGTTTTGTTTCTTTAATGTTCTTAGCGCACGAGCACTCACACGGATTGTTTGAGGTTTACCGTCAACAATAACTCTCACTTTTTGTAAGTTTACATTCCATTTACGACGAGTGGCACGCATAGAGTGAGAACGTTTATTTCCAGATAAAGGACCTCTACCAGACACTGCACATACTTTTGACATCTCGACCTGTCCTCCTTTTTCTTAATTTCATTTACGCAATCGCTTTAATATAATATCATTTGGTTTCTTATATTTCAAGCACTAATTTAAATTTGTTCAACAGGATGTTTGATGTTACAATATATCTAAATGAATGGAGAGATATTATGGAATTTAGTAATGGTTTTTATATGATTATTGGATTCATTCTATGTTTGGTTTTGATGTTTGTGATCATGCCACCAATGATCAATTACCTACATAAAATAAAGTTTGGCCAGACCGAAAGGGAAGAAGGCTTGGAATCGCATAAGAAGAAAAACGGTACACCGACCATGGGTGGAATCGCATTTATTCTTGTACCAGTTGTTGTGTACTTTTTGATGAGCTTATTTACACCTTTTAAATTAGATATGAATACAGGAATTATCCTTCTAGCCTTTGTGGGTTATGGACTGATTGGATTTATTGATGATTACATTATTGTTGTTAAGAAGGATAACGAAGGGTTAAAACCGGCTTATAAATTTGCTTTACAGTCTATTCTTGCGGTTATTTTCTTCTTTATTTATCAGACATCCTCTTCTACGGAAATTTGGATTCCGATCATAGATGTTACTTTTGACTTGGGATATTTTTATTTTATCTTGGTTTTTATCATGTTTACAGCCGAAACGAATGCAGTTAACTTTACAGATGGATTGGATGGTTTATGTTCGGGTCAGATGATCATTGCCTTGATTCCTTTTTTGTGTTTTGCCTTGATTCAAGGTGTGGACAATGTTGCGTTTTTGATTGTTTTGGTTATTGCGAGTTTACTTGGATATCTTAAATTCAATAAACATCCTGCCAAGATCTTTATGGGTGATACTGGATCTTTAGCTCTAGGTGGCTTGATAGCTGCTATTGCTATGGTGCTAAAACAGGAAATCTTATTGGTAATCATTGGATTTGTGTTTGTAGCAGAAGTCTTAAGTGTCATTATTCAGGTTACTTATTATAAGAAAACACATAAACGTATTTTTAAGATGGCACCTTTACACCATCATTTTGAAAAATGTGGTTGGTCTGAAACTAAGGTAGTTACTCGTTTTTGGCTTGTTGGTGTAGTTTTAGCGGTTATCGGCTTGATATTGGGGGTCATGTAATATGGAAACAGTTTTGGTCATAGGAGCTGCACGAAGTGGTATTGCGGTTAGTAAACTTCTTCAAAAGAATGGATATCATGTCATTTTGACAGATTCCAATGAAGTTAAAGAAAAAATGGATTTAGAAGCACTAGGCATTGAAGTCGTGGATAATGGTCATCCTGACTGGTTGCTAGAAAAAGACTATCCATTTGTGGTAAAAAATCCAGGAATTCCATATCGAGTTCCTATTGTTAAGCATTTTCAAAAAGCTGGTGTACCAATTTATACGGAAATAGAAATAGCTTATCGATTTGCGCCTGGATTTAAATATGCTGCCGTTACTGGAACAGATGGAAAAACAACGGTCACGACACTTTTGTATGAGATGTTAAACGCAAAAGAAAAAGCTTTAGTGGCCGGGAACATCGGAACACCATTAAGCGAACTTGCTTTAATACATCAAGAAGAAACCTTTAATGTAGCATTGGAATTAAGTAACTTCCAACTTTTAGGTATTGATACTTTTCAGCCAAAGATTTCTGTTGTAACAAACTTGGCACCAGATCATTTGGATTATATGGATTCTTTAGAAGAATATTATCAATCAAAGATGTTGATCTATAAAAACTGTAATTCTCAAGATTGGTTTATCCGTAATATAGATGATGAAAATATTGTAAAATATGCACAAAATATCCCGTGTCAGGTAATTGATTTTTCTTTAACGCAAGAAGCAGATTTATATAAAGATGACACATTTGCTTATCTAAAGGATGAGATTTTGTTTAAGCTAAGTGATTTAAAAATAGTAGGCGATTTTAATTGTGGAAATGCAATGATGGCAGCCTGCATGGCATATAAGATGGGAATTGATCTAGAAACGATCCAATCCGTGATTCGTAGCTTTAAAGGCGTAGAACATCGTATCGAATATGTTAATACGATCAGTGGGGTTCGTTTCTATAATGATTCGAAAGCTACAAACACACATGCAGCTTGTGCAGCTTTATCTGCTTTTGATAAGAATGTGATCTTGTTATGTGGTGGTAAGGATAAGCATATATCTTTTGATGATCTAAAACAGTATGACCATAAGATCAAACATTGTTTCTCTTTTGGTCAGACCAAAGATCATTTTAAATCAATCTTTACAAATCAAACTTCTTGTCAAACGATGAAAGATGCACTAAATCATGCGATTGAGATCATGGAAGAAGGGGATGTGATCTTATTAAGTCCAGCATGTTCAAGTTTTGATCAGTTTAAAAACTATGAAATTCGAGGGGAGATATTCAAAGATCTTGTTGAAGAGATCGCTAAGAGAGGATAAAGACAATGGATTTCATATTTAATTTGATAAAAGCCTTCTTTTTAGGGATTATACAAGGTATTACGGAATGGCTGCCTATCAGCAGTACGGGTCATTTGATCATATTTGATACCATATGGCCATTAACGCCAGCAGCTTTCTTTGAAGTATTCAAAGTTGTGATTCAGTTTGGAAGTATATTGGCTGTTTTATTCTTATATTTTCGTAAATTAAATCCTTTTGACCCTGAAAAATCATCAAAAAAGAAAAGAGAAACATTTCATCTTTGGAAACTTGTTATTATAGGGTGTATTCCCGCGGCTGTCATAGGCTTTTTTCTAGATGATATCATTGAGCAGTTCTTATCTGCCAATTTTGTAATTGCGGTTGCTTTGATAACATATGGTATCATTTTTATCATTACAGCTAAGCATCCAAAAAAAGTAACGATAGAATCGCTGAACGAATTAGATGTTCTCACTTCTTTAAAGATAGGCTTTTTTCAATGTCTGGCCTTAATTCCAGGAACTTCTAGATCTGGAGCTACGATCTTAGGAGGTCTATATTGTGGATGCTCAAGATATGTCGCAAGCGAGTTTTCGTTTTTTATCGCAATTCCTGTAATGGCAGGTGCAAGCTTGTTGAAAATTGTTAAGTATTTCATGGAAACAGGCATGTTTACTCTTGATCAATGGGCCCTTTTATTTGTAGGTACATTTGTAAGTTTTGTCGTGAGTGTCTTTGCGATACAAGGACTATTGAATTATGTTAAAAAACATGACTTTACTAGTTTTGGATGGTATCGTATCGCACTTGGTATCTTTGTATTATTGTTCTTTTATATCTTATAATAAGAGTCAAAAATTATTAACGTACGACTAAATGTTTTAGAGTGTACATCTAAAATAAAATTCAGGAACTGTTTATGTTGCAGTTCCTGTTTTCTTTTTATTTTTTAAACTATGTTGTTTAAGCATGAATAATGAGAATTTTATTCATTTTAGAAGAATTAATCTCATTTATAATATTAATAAAAAACGGATAAGATTTTCGAGGTAGATAAACAGACGGATTTAAGAATACATACGGAAAAGGAATCTTAATATTTTTGAATATAGATAGCAAGTATGAATAGTTCACCATGTTCCTGATTTCAAAAGGAATGGAACTTAAATCATAATCATCTGTTGAATCAAGAAAGAAAATGTTTAAATTCTTTTTATTTCCATACTTTTCTTGGTGAAGTGTTAAAAATATCATTAAAGCCTCTAAACGAATTACTCTATATCTTATTTTATTCTTTACAAACTGTTTGAAGAATATGAACTGTTTATACGGGTTTAAACTGGAAATGTCTATATTGATAAAATTAAATATATTTTCAGTATACAGTTTATCATGAATCGTTTTTTCTAATAAATTCATTAAAACTTCAATACATTTGCCTTTTGTTAAATAAGAGGAATATTCAAAAGATTCCTCAATAGATAGATCATTTGATTCTCTTTTTAATTCGATGATTTCTTTTAAAGTGTTTAAATAATTGGATCTGGAGTCATATTCTACAAACAGTTTTTTTAAGTCAAATAAGACAATTATTAAATTATGATCTTCTGCATAAAGGACAGGATCCTCAATCACTTTTATAAACGTTTCTTTACCTTTCATAAACATATCCTCCTGGATACATTTTATAGATATCCATGAACCAAAAAGAGTACATCAAAGAAAAGCCTATATGGTATACTAGAGATGAGGACAATATCATGAAACAGTCAAAGAAACTGATAATAATGAATATTTTAAAAATATTAAAAGAGCATTCAGATGTAGAGCATCCTTTAACACAGAAAGAAATTCAGAATATTCTTGAGTTCGAGTATGATATGAAGGTTGATCGAAAAGCAATCAAAAGAAATCTAATGAATCTGATTGATTTTGGCTATGATATAAATTACACTGAGAAAACCCGACAAAAGAAAAATGGAGATCATGAAATTGTTTATACAGACTGGTATTTAGAAAGAGAGTTTGAAGATTCTGAACTTAGATATATTATTGATGGATTATTATTCTCGAAACACATTCCAACATCACAGTGCAAACAACTCATTGATAAGATTTCTAGATTATCTTCCAACGAAGATAAAATTAAGATCAAACATATGAACAACCTTCCTGAAAATACGATTCAGAACAAAGAACTGTTCTATACAATCGAAGTTTTAGATGAAGCTATAGAGAAGCAAAGACAAGTTCAATTTACATATAATGTTTATGGGATCGATAAAAAAATGCATCCTAAAAGAGAAGAAAAATATATTGTTAATCCATATCAGATGGCTGCGACAAACGGCCGGTATTATTTAATTTGCAATTATGATAAATATGACAATATATCCCATTATAGAATCGATAGGATTACAGATATTGAAATACTGCCTACTTCATGTAAGCCAAAAGAAGAAGTAAAAGACATCAAATATGGCTTAGATTTGCCAAAACATATGGCTGAACATATCTATATGTTTGCGGGAAAAAGTGTTCGAGTAGTTTTCGAAGCAAAAGCATATTTGGTTACTGAAATATTAGATTGGTTTGGAAAGGAGACTGAGTTTGAAAGAATAGACGAAGACACATTGAGAGTAAGCGTATATGTCAATTTAAACGCTATGAAGTATTGGGCTTTACAGTATGTAAGACATGTTAAAGTATTAAGCCCAAAAGAATTAGTTGAAACGATCAAAGAAGAAATAGAAATAGGAGCTAAGAATTATGAGTGAAGAACAATTATACGAAACATACGAACAAAAAGTTAATCTGGTTAAAGAAATGTCTTCTTATTATTCCTCAAATGAGGAGATTGACGCAGAAATTTGTAATACTGAAGAAATGAAGAATATAATGGATCAAAAATTGGATATAACTTCAGATTTAGTTAAAGGTATATTCGGTTCAAATTTTGTAAAAACTAAAGTAGAGGATAAAGAAGTGAAATGTATCTTTAATGATTTCTATAACAAACATCCGTTTTTAACTCCATTTGTCGGTAAGCATTATTCTGAACAAAATAAGAAATTTCTGCTAGTTTTAGAAAGTCATTATTTACCATCTCTATCAAGATTTTATGAAAAATTGTATGAAACAGATGAAGATAAAAATAAATGGTTAAAAGAACAATGGTATGATTTTGATTTTAGTTGGGAAAAATTACAATCATCTTCAAAAAGTGAAATCTCTCTATATAGAGAAGATATTGAGTACATATGGACTGAAAATGTTGTAAAAAATAATATAAAAAACAATAAAAGATTTAGAGCATTATTTGGAAAAATATTAAAACCTATATTCAATATTGAAAATGAACAAATTGAGGATACTATACAATCCATTGCATTCATGAATTACTTTTTAAGACCATCGGAATATACCGGCGCTTCTATAAAGCATGAATATATCGATTCACTTTTTAGTTATTTAAACTTGATTAGAGTTTGGAAAGCTTTAGACGAACCAAATATTATCATTTGTTCTGCAAAAGCTAGAAAATCTTTCGAATTTTACTGGGGCTTACATAAAAATTATGGTAAAACTTATCTTATACCTGAAAATAAATTTTGTTTATGCAATCATCCAAGTAATAGAAGCTGGAATAAAAGTATGGAAAATAATGAGACCAGCGAAGAAAGATTATTAAAATTCATAAAGAACGTCTATCAATAAAAATGACTGAGAAAATAAAAAAGAACTGGATTTCTTTTAAATATTCCAGTTCTTTATATATTTTGTGTTGGTATTAACTTTATTTTGTGATAGTAAAGCCGATTTTTTTATAGACTTTACGAATCTTTTTGTTGGCAACATAGCTTGCTTTTTTAGCTCCTTCTTCAAGGATCTGGTCAATAACGTTGCTTTCAATGATTTTTTTATATTTTGCTTGTAAATCTGTTAAAAAATCAAATACAGTTTGTCCAATTTCCTTTTTCAATTCTCCATAACCTTTACCTTCGTAGCGTTTTACGATATCTTCAATTGGTTCATTGGCTAAAACTGATTGTATCGTTAATAAATTTGCAAGACCTGGTTGACTTTCTGGGTCATATTGAATAATACCTACTGAATCTGTTACGGCAGACATGATTTTCTTTCTTGCCACAGCTGGATCATCTAACAAGTCAATCGTACCTTTTGTGTCTGTTTCGCTTTTTGACATTTTCTTGGTTGGATCTTGTAAAGAGAAGATTTTTTTACCAACTTTTGTTTCAAGTGGTTGTGGAACGACAAAAGTTTCACTGTATCGATTGTTAAAACGCTCTGCTAGATGTCTTGTTAATTCAACGTGTTGTTTTTGATCTTGTCCAACAGGAACATAGTCGGCATCGTATAGAAGAATATCGGCAGCCATTAAACATGGGTAAGTAAATAGACCATCTGTGATACCTGTTTCACCTTTGGCTGTTTTATCTTTATACTGTGTCATACGTTGCAATTCACCCATATATGTAAGGCAGGTGAACACCCATCCTAATTTAACGTGGGCATCCACATCACTCTGTAAAAATAATGTACATTTTTCAGGATCTAAACCAGCTGCCAAATAAAGGGCAATCAAATCTTTTGTGTTTTGACGTAATGCCTTTGGATCGGTTGGAACCGTAATAGCGTGTTGATTCGCAATGAAAATATACATTTCATATTCATCCTGGTATTTCACAAATTGCGAAATAGCTCCAATATAATTTCCTAAATGCAATCTACCAGTTGGCTTGATTCCACTTAACATTCTTTCCATATAAATCACCTCAGTGAATATATTTTACTTCTTTTATAAGTGACATACAAGCTAGAATTTTTAAGTAAAATTAACTAATTTAATACATTGTTTGAAAAGTGGGCATATTCATTGCGAAAGGGGAGCAATCCATATATAATTATAGAAAGGAGGATGACTATGGTAATAATTTATACATCACCAGGTTGTGCAAGTTGTCGAAAAGCGAAACAGTGGCTAAAAGACAACAATATAGAATTTGTCGAGAAGAACATATTTACCTCTCTTTTAAATGAAAAAGAGATCAAATATATTTTATCAAGATGTGAAAATGGAACAGAAGATATTATTTCAGTACGATCTAAAGCTTTCCAGTCACTTAAAAAGGGAATTGATGATCTTTCTACAAAAGAACTTGTGGAATTGATTCAAAAGAATCCATCGATATTAAAAAGACCAATCATGTTGTCAAAAAAGAGTTTGGTGGTTGGTTATGATGATGATGAGATCACTATGATGATGCCAAGTGATCTTCGTAAGGTTTGCGAAGAAACTTGTAATGATTCCTGTCCAAATTATGAGGTTTGTGGCAAGCTTCGAGTCGAAGAAGTGCAACCTACAATGAATGTAAATCTGCAACAGTAGAAATATCTACTGTTTTTTTCTATCTTTTATTGTAAATATGTGATATATTATTTAAGTAATGAAAACGTTTACAAAAATGTAATCAAAGGAGGTTTACTTAATGGCTAAAAAATATGTTTACAATTTCCATGAAGGAAATGGTAGCATGCGTGAATTGCTAGGTGGTAAAGGAGCCAACCTGGCTGAAATGATGAACCTTGGAATGCCAGTTCCATATGGTTTTACAGTAACGACAGAAGCATGTAATCAATACTATGCAGATGATGAAAAAATAAGTGTGGGTATCATTGCAGAAATCATGAATCATTTAAGAGATCTAGAAGAAGAATCTGGAAAAGAATTTGGTTCTCCAGAAAACCCACTTTTGGTTTCTGTTCGCTCCGGAGCTCGCGCCAGCATGCCTGGTATGATGGATACTATCTTAAATTTAGGTTTAAATGATGAAGTTGTTGAAGGACTAGCTACATTAACAAATAATCCACGCTTTGCTTATGACAGCTATCGCCGTTTTATCCAAATGTTTGCCGATGTTGTAATGGGACTTTCAAAAGCTAAATTTGAAACTGTTATTGACGAAATCAAAGAAGCTAAACATGTTAAATTGGATACTGAACTTGATACAGATGACTTAAAATTGATGGTTAAAAAATTTAAAGAATTCTATTGTGAACAATTACATGATGATTTCCCAACAGATCCAAAAGAACAGTTGATCCTGGCTGTAGAGGCAGTATTTAAATCTTGGGAAAATCCTCGTGCTCAATACTATCGTAAGATGAATGATATCCCATCTAGTTGGGGAACAGCTGTTAACGTTCAAATGATGGTATTTGGTAACATGGGTGAAACTTCTGGTACAGGTGTTGCCTTTACTCGTAACCCAGCAACTGGTGAAAACAAACTATACGGTGAATTCTTGATGAATGCACAGGGCGAAGATGTTGTTGCAGGTATTCGTACACCACAAACAATTGATCATTTAAAAGACATCATGCCTAAGGCTTATGAACAATTTGTAGACATCACAAAGAAACTTGAAAATCATTATAAAGATATGCAGGATATGGAGTTTACTATTGAAAATGAAAAACTGTTTATGTTGCAGACTCGTAATGGTAAACGTACTGCTTCTGCTGCTTTAAAGATTGCATGTGATATGGTAGCCGAAGGTCTTTTGACAAAAGAAGAAGCTATCCTAAATGTTGATCCAAGTCAGTTGGATGCATTGTTACATCCAACATTCGATGGGGCCGCATTAAAAGATGCACAGGTAATTACTCGTGGTCTTCCTGCAAGTCCAGGTGCAGCGACTGGTAAGGTCGTATTTAATGCCGAAGATGCAAAACGTGCAGCAAATGCTGGACATCGTGTTGTCTTGGTTCGTCTAGAAACATCTCCAGAAGATATCGAAGATCAATTGATCAGTGCGGG
>NZ_KI270979.1 GCF_000469305.1 Faecalitalea cylindroides ATCC 27803 | reverse complement strand
AGCCATTCAGCCTTTTGACTTCCTTGACACATTCTCCCCGCAGTCGTTCCAGTGACACCGGATTGATGCTGTTATTCGCTGCGACCACGTTCATCATGACCGCCATCTCCACAGCTAACTTGAAGATCATCCGGTTCTGCCGATGATCGCTCTCCGCCACAATGCTTTTTAATGTGGATGTGACGATATTGGGGAGATAGGTTTTGTTGTCCTCTGCGGAAACATATGGAGATGATTGACCGGATATAATGGATTCTCTTTATCGTTCAGCTGTTTTATTTTATTAGATAAATATACTTCATTTTTAATCCTAGTTCTTCAACAAGTATGTTATGAGATTTTTCTTCATCATGAACGATTGTCGAACCTTCGGCTATATGTTTTCCATAGGTTCTCATTGTCGAGGTCCTGGATGGTTTTGATGTTCCTGTCACTATGTAGATGGATGCCTTATCATTGCAGGCAACCCCTACTCCTATTTTGTTCCTGGATATTCCTCGCAGTTCTTTTTCGTCTTTTTTGATCTTGTTCTGTTTGGCTTTTGAAAAATACGTTTCGTCTAAATATACAGTACCATCCAACACTATATCATCTTGGATCCCTTTTAATACTTCAAATACTTTAATAAGCCAGTATTTAGCGGTTGTCTTTGAATTCCTGTTGTCATAAGCTGTGGAATGGAGTGAATGAAATTCAAACAAATGCAGAAGGTATTCGATTCATTCCGAAATAGGTATTTTCTTTGAATCAAAGATTGTATTTGCTAATGGATTAAATTGATGATGACATGTCTTAGAAAAATAAATCTGAATTCCATCTTTTCTATGCCCATTTTTAGTGAATTCTGAAGAATTGCATAGCCTACAATTTTCTATAGGTAAAGAGTTTATAAATATTATTTCTTCCTTTGACATCGTACGATGTTTGGCATCATACCATTCAGAAACTGTAGATTCGACTAAAAGTTGATCCGTTGTTTTGGCTTCGGATTTTGACCACGAAAAAGAACGTAAAGGTGTGTATTTTTTACGTTTCTTAGATTTCATTGTTTTGGCGGTTCAGAGTTTCACGAGATGAACAACCAGAACCGCCAAGTTCTCTTGATGGTTATTCACCTCATGAAGCTCC
This sequence comes from Faecalitalea cylindroides ATCC 27803, assembly GCF_000469305.1. Classification (GTDB taxonomy): domain Bacteria; phylum Bacillota_I; class Bacilli_A; order Erysipelotrichales; family Erysipelotrichaceae; genus Faecalitalea; species Faecalitalea cylindroides. Next base: position 53,424 of record NZ_KI270979.1, on the reverse strand, counting down.
TCAAGAGCTTGCCTTTCTACAAGCGTCTAAATTATACCACCAAGATTTCATTTTTAATATTTATTCACCCTTTATGTGCAAAGGACGAGCCTTTAAAAATTAGTGATAGATAAGAGTGGTAAATTCACTTAATATCTATCACTTTATTTATTTAAGGTTGATTAAATAATTTTCAAGAATATAATATAAGAGTTTTGAGAGGGATGTGGATATGAGTAGTAAATATACAATGGATATGTGCAATGGGCCTTTATTGAAGAAAATCATATTATTTGCGATTCCTTTAATGTTATCTGGTGTGTTGCAACTATTATTTAATGCAGCAGATGTGATTGTTGTTGGAAGATTTACCGGCAATGAAGCTTTGGCAGCTGTTGGTTCAACAAGTTCGCTTATTAATTTATTGATCAATTTATTTGTGGGTGTGTCTGTAGGTGCTAATGTTTTATTAGGGAAACACATTGGTGCTAGAGATGAGGAAAGTGCTTCAAAGACAGTCCATACAGCGGTAACTTTTGCTCTTGTTGTAGGGATTGCCATGATCTTTGTAGGATTCTTTTTATCACGACCACTTTTGGAATTAATGGGTACGCCAGAAGATGTTATAAATCTATCGGTTTTGTATATGCGAATCTATTTTGTTGGTATGCCAGCATTTATGTTTTATAACTTTGGGGCTGCGTTATTAAGAGCAGTTGGAGATACAAAGCGCCCTTTATATTTTTTAACTTTAGCAGGTATCATTAATGTTATTTTTAATTTGATTTTTGTGATTGTATTTCACATGGGAGTTGCTGGTGTCGCATTGGCAACGATCATTTCAGAAGGAATCAGTGCTTTTCTTGTATTTCTTTGTCTAAAAGGAGCAGACGGAGTTCTTCATCTTGATCACAGGAGTTTGAGCTTTCATAAAGATGTCGCAATACAGATGATGAAGATTGGATTGCCGGCAGGACTTCAAGGATGTATCTTCAGTGTGTCAAATGTATTGATTCAATCAAGTGTAAACTCTTTTGGTTCAATCGCAATGGCAGGAAATACTGCTTCAGCTAATTTAGAAGGATTTGTATATAATGCGATGAACTCTTTATATCAGACTTCTTTAAGCTTTACATCACAAAACATGGGTGCTAAGAAATATAAACGTGTAGATAAGATTTTGATTGAATGTTTAGTTATCGTTATGATCGTTGGTATCGTAATGGGTGGAGGAGCTTATTTAATCGGTACGAGCTTGTTATCTATCTATTCAAGTGATCCACAAGTAATTTCTTATGGTTTGTTGAGAATGTCTTTGATCTGTGTTCCTTATTTCTTATGTGGAATGATGGATGTATTTGTTGGATCTCTTAGAGGCATGGGATATTCTGTTATGCCAATGTTAGTCTCTTTGACAGGAGCTTGTTTATTTAGGATCATATGGATCTTTACAATTTTTGCGACGAATCGAAGTTTATTTGTTTTGTATTTTTCATATCCGGTATCCTGGGCATTAACCGCAACCGCTCATTTGATTTGTTATATGATTGTTCGAAAGAAAGTTTTCAAATAAGTTCTATTTAGATATTTAGGGAATGAAACAACAAAATGGTTCGTTCCTTTTTATATAAATTCGTTTACATTTATTTCATTCAGGCGTAATATATAGATGCATAAAATAAATCTTCAGGGCAGAGTGAAATTCTCGACCGGTGGTATAGCCCACGAGCCGTAAGGTTGATTCGGTGCAACTCCGAAGCCGACAGTATAGTCTGGATGAAAGAAGATGCTTTTTTTGTACATTTTTATAGACAAAAGATGCACCTAGAAGAGTTATTTTAGGCGCATTTTTCTTTGTTTATGGAGGTGTTGTGTTTATGAATAGTCGTACAAAGAAAATTACTACAATAGGAATGATGTGTGCCATGGCCATGGTCATGAATCTATTGCTGCACTTTCCAATCATTCCAGCTGTTTCTTTTTTGAACTATGATCCTAAAGATATTGTCATAGTTATCGCAAGTTTTATCTATGGTCCATTTAGTGCTTTTGTGATGAGTGCTATTTGTGCCGTGTTGGATGTTATGTTGCGTGGAGGAACTATCTTAGATGTTTTGATGAATATGATCGCAACATGTATGTTTTCTTGTGTGGCGGGTGCAATTTATAAAAAAGAGCATACAAAAAAAGGTGCTTTGATTGGACTAGGTACAGGTGTCATCTTAACAACTATCAGCATGCTTTTATGGAATTACATCATTACACCAATTTATTTTGGGATTTCAAGAGAAGCCGTTGCGGCTATGTTGATTCCTGGTATTCTTCCATTTAATTTAATTAAATATGGAATTAATGCAGGAGCAAGTTTATTTTTGTATAAACCAGTCATTGGGGCATTGCGAAGTTCTCATTTGGTCATGACAGAAGAAAAACCACACGAAAAATCAAATGAAATGGTTGTTTTAGGTGCTTTTATTGTTATATCATTAGTTATGTTAATACTGGGATATCAGGGGATTATTTAAAAGGAGAAAATCATGAACTTTTTAGAAGCTAAGAAAATAATGGATGAAAAATTAGGTGATTGGAAAATCATGGCTTTGGCTAGCTGTGTGGATAATTATCCTATGGTAAGAAATGTAAGTTGTGTATTCTATAATGATAAGATTTATTTTAAAACCGATAAAAACTTTAGAAAGACACAGCAATTGTTTAAAAATCCTCAAGTTGCGATGTGTTTTAATGGTGTTCAAGTTGAAGGAAAGGCAGTCAACAAAGGCTTAGTCGTAGATGAGCCAGGAAGAATATTTGAAAAGAAATACAAAGAATTTTTATGGCAGAGCTATAATGCATATTCGCATGTCGACACAGAAATCTTGATTGAAGTCACTCCAGAGTTTGTTGAAATTTGGGATGAAGATCAAGATCGTAAAGCGTTCCAGATTTTTATTGATTTTAAAGATCAAAGTGTTGAATACAAACCATATGACTAATCTTGAAACAAAACGTTTGATCTTAAGAAACTGGAAGAGTGAAGATAAAGATTCTCTGTATGAACTTGCCAAAGATCATGAAATCGGGCCAAGATGTGGCTGGTTACCGCATAAAGATGTTAATGAAAGCTTGAATATCATTTGTAATGTATTTGATGAAAACACATATGCCATTGTATTAAAAGATACCAATCAAATTATAGGATGCATTAGTCTGATGTTTAAAGATAAAGCAAATCTTTCCATTTTAGAAGATGAAGCAGAATTAGGATATTGGATTGGAAGACCATATTGGAATCAAGGTTATGTCAGTGAAGCGGCAAAAACTTTGATTCGTTATGGCTTTGAGTCGTTGCATTTATCTAAAATTTGGTGTCTGAATTTTTCGTACAATCTGGCTTCGGCAAGGGTCAAAGAGAAATTAGGCTTTAAACATGAATACATAATTCCAAATAAATTTGTTACGGCATTAAATGTTTATAAAGAGGATAGAGTTGCACTATTGACAAGAGCAATGTGGGAGAAGTTATGATTCGATTGTTGTTTGTACGTCATGGACAGACGGAATTTAATGTAAAAAAGCGAGTACAGGGATGGTGTGATTCGCCTTTGACACAGGAAGGAATCAAGCAGGCAGAATCTTTGATAGATGTATTAAAGGAAGTGGATATTTGTGCAGCTTATAGTTCAACTTCTGAAAGATGCAGGGATACATTGGATATTATTTTAAATGATCGGGATATTAAAAAATATGATCGAAAAGGCTTAAAGGAAATTCATTTTGGATTAGCTGAAGGAGAGCGTATTGAAAAAGTATTTCCTAATGGAACGGCCAATTTAAGCGGATATCAAGATATACAAGGTGAAAGCAAACAACAGGCTTTAAAACGTTTTGAAGATGAAATTCATTCAATCGTTTCTCTGTATGATGAAGCCAATATTCTGATTGTTACACATGGATCGATCTTGAAGGAATTTTTCTCGCATATCGATCTGGGTTTCAAACAGGCAGCTATAGAAGTCAACGGTTCAGTTAATAGATTGATTTCCAATTGTTCGCTTAGTATCGTGGAATATAATCAAGGAAACTATTGCTTGGTTTCTTATGGCAAGACATATTATTGATCATGGAGGCAATATGAAAATATCCAAACTATTGTCATCTCTTGTTTCGATCGCATTGTTCGTATCGATTGCAGGATGTCAAAATGTAGATGAAAAAACAGCGCATGCAGATTTTGATGCGTTTATGGAACAGGAATTTATCGATACAGTCGAAAGTGATTATTTAACTTACAAGACATTGATCGATGATCCAGAACAATATGATATCAATGTAGAAGAGATTGAGGTCAACCTGGGAGAAAGACTGGATCCTGAAAATTATGAGGATTTGATGTCTGAACCCAATGAATCGTATGAAGAGTTTAAATCCTTTGATTATGATAGCTTAAGTGAAGAACAAAAAGATGTATATGATGCTTATGCCTATATGATGGAAATTGATGAAGCATTGTGCGATAAAAAATTCTGGTATTACACACCGTATTTTGAAAGTATGAGTGGCTTGCATTATCAATTACCAACTTTGTTTGCGGACTGGCAGGTAGATAATGAACAGGAAGTTCAAGAGATGATCTTGTTGGTTGAAGATGTCTTAGATTATGTTAATGGAGCTATTGAATATACAAAAAAACAAGAAGAAATGGGTCTTTTAATGATCGATATTGATGAGGTTTTAAATTATTGTCAAAATATTATTGATACAGCCCAGGATAGTGCTGTTTTATCCGCAATGAAAGAAACAATTCAATCTCTAGGATTATCAAATGAGGTCGACTATATCGCACAGCTTGAAGATGCGTTTTATAATTCATTTATTCCAGCTTATGAAAATATCATAGCTATGCTTAATGAATTTTCACAGTCAGCGCAAAACAATGAGCAGGGACTTGCTTCATTTGAAAATGGAAAGGAATATTTTGAGATTCTTATAAAACAAAATACAGGGTTAGATAAAGATCCTTTGGAAATCAAGGAAATGATGGAAGATGCATATCAAGATCATATTTTATCCTTACAGGTTTATGCTTACAGCAATCCGGATGCAGTGAACACATTCATTCAAGGAACTATGCCGGAAACAGGATTTAACAGTTATGAAGAAATCTTAGAATTTGCTAAACAAAATCTTGTAAATGATTTTCCAGAAGTGAATGATCTTGAATATGAAATTAAAGATGTAAATGAGCAAATTGCTTCGGATACGGGGGTTGCTGCATATTTTAAGGTCCCTACATTGGATGGAAATGAGAAAAAACAATTGAGAGTTAACCCAAAAGGTAGTGATATTTCCAGCATCGATACATATATGACGGTTTGTCATGAAGGATTTCCAGGGCATATGTATCAATATGGTTACATGTATGAAAATGTCTCAAGTAATCTAATTAAAGGATTAGCGCAGTTTAATGCATATACAGAAGGATATGCGGTTTATGCACAATATGAGGCTTTGGATTATTTGACAAATATTGATCCAAATCTGTTGACTTTATATGCAGAAAATGAGCAGGCATCTTATTGTGCTATTGTGGCAGCAGATATTGGAATTCATTATGAAGGTTATACGCTAGAGCAATTTACTGACTATATGAGCCAGTCAGGATTTGCTCTAGATGAAGAAAGTGCTAAAGCCTTATATGCACAACTTCATGCCAATCCAGCTGTATTCGAACCATATTATGTTGGAAATGAAGTGATTCAGGATCTAAAAGAAAGTGCCCAGGAAAAACTAGGTGAAGATTTTACGGATAAAGGATTTAATCAAGCAATTTTAGAATGTGGAAATATGCCTTTTGAAGTTGTACAAAGGCATGTGGATTCATATGCGTTAGGAAATGTTCAAGCCTGATTCACTCATATATGAAAAGAGGTAATTGATATGCAAAAAAAAATCAGGGATGAAATTAAAGCTATTTTTTTTGATATAGATGGAACATATTTTGATCATGAAAAAAATCGAGTTTTACCATCGACTATAAAGGCTATGAAAAAGTTAAAAGAAAACGGATATAAAATTGCTCTTTGTTCAGGTAGGCCCTTATTAATGGCAAAAGAGTTGGATGTATTCAATCATGTTGAATGGGATGGTTTTATTGGTAGCGCCGGTAATACCGTATATGATGAAAACTTGAATAAAATTAAGCACAATGGATTTGGTGATAAAGAATTGGAAACAATTTTTTCCATCGCTAAGAAAAAAGAAATTTGCCTTTATGTAAATGGAAGTTCTGCTTTTTTAACAATGGATGATCCACAGGCGGTACAGGTTCTTCAACAATTTCATGTCCAGATTCCCAAAGAGATTCGCGGTTGGCAAAAGAGCGATAGTGTTGAAATGATAAGTATGTTTAAAGGATACGATTATGATTACTCAGATTTTTTACAGGTTCCACAACTAAGAACACAAAAATCGTCAGGTTGTATCGTTGATTTAATTAAAGAAGGCATCAACAAAACGACAGGAATTCATTCATTACTAAAGTATTGGGGAATGGAAGATGCCAAATATATGGCATTTGGAGATTCTTTAAATGATAAAGAGATGTTGGATAGCGCCAATATCGGAGTTGCAATGGAAAATGGAGATGTAAATCTATATCCATATGCAGATGTTGTATGTGGACCAAGTTTTGAAGACAGCATCTATGCTGTATTGAAGAGTTTTCAGATGATCAAATAGGAGTGCATATGATAGAAGAAAGACTGTTTGTTCCGCGTAAAGATCATGATATTCCTATGGTCTTGTGTGTTCCGCAAGCTGAAGGATCTTATCCTTGTATGCTTTTGCTACATGGATTTCTATCTTATAAAGAAGGAGACGGTTATTTGCTTGCAAAGTGTGCTCAGGCTCTAGCCAAGGCTGGGATCGCAAGTGCCCGCATTGATTTTTGCAGCATGGGAGAAAATCGCTCTTCAAGAATTCATTACGGTACCAAAATCATGTTAGAAGAAACTGAGACGATATATCAATTTCTTCAAAAGGATAAAAGATTTATTTCAGATCGTATTGGGTTACTAGGACATAGCTTTGGTGGGCGAATTGCCTTGCTGAGTACTGGTTTGAACCCTAAATGTATCGTTACATTAAATGGAGCATTAAAGATACAAGATCAAGAAGGATTTAAGTTTTCAAAAGAATATGTAGAAGATATACAAAAAAACGGCCATACGATCGTGAAGACCAGTGATGGACGTTATGAATTGGTATTTGAAACATTCTTAAATGAATTGGATGTAGATCTTGGTCCAGCTTTTGAATATGAAGGAAACACGCTTGTTTGTGTAGGAGACAAAGATGTAACAGTGGAGGCTTCACTAAGCTATCAAATTATCGATATGTTAAAAAAAGCAACTCTTATAGAAATTCATGAAGCTGATCATACTTTTTTAGCCAAGACAGGAAACTATGCTAAAGTGAATGAACTTTTAGAACAAGTCGTTGCATGGTTGAACTTAAATCTTTGATTTAATGTTTTCTTTTGGTATTCATCTCTTTTTCTAAGTCGATGAACATCATTAAAAAAGCAGCAATCAAAAACCAGGAACAAATTATGATGGCATAGCGGTGCATAAAATAGATAAAGAAATTTCCGATAACAGCTCCCATAATAAAACAAAAAATGATCAAGTAGTAGAAGGCACCTTTATCAAAGTAGTGCCTTTCTTTTGTGTGCAGGTATTTAAATAAGTTTTCTGTACCGCTTCTTAAGTTGCCAATACACATGGTCGTGGCAGCAGACAAACCTTGAATTTTTCTAAAAGTTTCAACTTGAATGCCACAGGCAAAAGAAGTAAGAGAGTTGGCAATTAAGTTTAGATCACTGTTAAAAAAGGCAACGCTAATTAAGATAGTCGTTTCTATGATCAAAGCAATTTGGCGCCAATGCAGTTTTTTCCATTGACAGGCTCTAAGTTGTTCTGCCAAGGCAATTCCTAAAGTAAAAGCAACGACAGGAATTGCGTATTGTAAGGCATCTAGAAACTTTAACTGGGAGAGATTGATGCCAAAAAGAAGCATATTCCCGGTTTGCGCATTGGCAAAAACATGGCCTCGTTGGATATAGGAATAGGCATCCATAAAACCTCCAGAAAGAGCTAGAAGAATACCTAATTGTTTTGACTCTGAGATTTGTGTAATACGCATGGTTTTATTTTACACTCTTGCACATAAATAGAAAAGCATCTTTTCGATTTTGAAAAGATGCTTGCGTATTTTATACAGTTCCTTGGGCTTTCATTGCTTCGGCAACTTTTAAGAAGCTGGCGATATTTGCTCCAACCACATATTCTTTTTCGTGACCGTATTCTTTTGCGGTATCACGGCAAGTGTTGAAGATATTGACCATGATTCCTTCAAGTTTTTCATCTACTTCTTCAGCTGTCCATGATAAGTGTTGAGCATTCTGAGACATTTCTAATCCAGAGCATGCAACACCACCAGCATTTGATGCTTTACCTGGGGCGTAGAATACACCGTTGTTCATCAAGTAGTGGATAGCATCTGGAGTTGTTGGCATGTTTGCGCCTTCACAAACAGCAAATACTCCGTTTGCGACAAGTGCTTTGGCATCGTCAAGATCCAATTCATTTTGTGTAGCACATGGTAATGCAATATCGCATTTAATGCTCCATGGACGAGCTCCTTCAGTATATGTTGCATTTGGCTTTGCTTCAACATATTCTTTGATACGTCCACGACGTACTTCTTTGATATCTTTAACTAGAGCTAGGTCGATTCCTTCTGGATCATAGATAAATCCATTTGAATCAGACATCGTTACAACTTTAGCCCCTAGTTGAGTTGCTTTTTCACATGCGTAGATTGCTACGTTACCACTTCCTGAAATCGCAACAGTCTTACCTTCAAAGCTAGTACCATTGTCTTTTAGAAGTGCCTGTGTGAAATAACATAAACCATAACCTGTTGCCTCGGTACGAATCAAAGAACCGCCATATGTAAGTCCTTTCCCTGTAAGAACACCGCTAAATTCATTGCGAATACGTTTATATTGACCAAATAGATAGCCGATTTCACGTCCACCAACACCGATATCTCCTGCAGGAATATCTGTGTTTGGTCCGATGTGGCGGGCAAGTTCTGTCATAAAGCTTTGGCAGAAACGCATTACTTCGCCATCGCTTTTTCCTTTTGGATCAAAATCAGATCCACCTTTACCACCGCCCATAGGCAGTGTAGTCAACGCATTCTTGAAGATCTGTTCAAATCCTAAGAATTTGATGATGCTGACATTTACAGAAGGGTGGAAACGAAGACCACCTTTATATGGGCCAATCGCTGAGTTGAATTCAATACGATAACCACGGTTTACTTGTGTTTTTCCATTGTCATCAACCCATGGAACACGGAATAAAATCTGTCTTTCTGGTTCTACGATGCGTGTTAGAACATCGTCATCTAATTTTTCGGGGTGAACTTGAGCGATAACGTTCAGTGATTCGAAGACTTCCTCTACTGCTTGAAGGAATTCTGTATCATTCGCATTACGCTTTTTAACCACCTCATAAAGCTCTTTTAAATCTGTCATTTGAGTTCCTCCTCATTTAAATACTTTCATAGTATATCACAACGTGAAAAGTTTTCACAAGAACAAAAAGAAAATATTTTCATTCCGTATATTGATTGAAAGATATTCAATAAAATAGTATCTTTAGTAGTATTATATGAGGTGGTAAGATGAAAGAAAAACTATATCGATTTTTAGCCGGAAGATATGGAATGGATGATCTAAACAAGTTTTTATTTGCTCTTGAGATCTTGTTGATCGTGTTGAGCTTCTTTGTTCCTAATGTTATTATCGCAATTTTATTTTATTTGGTTTTGGTGTTGTATGTCTTCCGTTCCTTTTCACGTAATATCGTAGCTAGATCAATCGAGAATCAAAAATATGTTCGTATTCGATCTAAGATTACACATACTTTTAAAGCTTTCTTTAGAAGTTTAAAAGATCGTTCCTATCATTATTATGTATGCCCAAAGTGTTCACAAATTATTCGCGTTCCAAGAAATAAAGGAATGATCACGATTACTTGTCCTTCATGCCGTACACAGTTTGATAAGAAGAGTTAAAAATGACAAAAAGAACGATGATTCAATATTTTGAGTGGTATTTGAAATCTGATCCGCCACTCTATCAAACACTCATGAAAGAAGCATCCAGTTTGTCTAAGATGGGATTCACACATGTCTGGCTTCCTCCTGCTTATAAAGGACAGGCCGGCATCAATGATGTTGGCTATGGAGTTTATGATATGTATGATCTTGGTGAATTTGATCAAAAAGGAAGCATACGGACAAAATATGGAACAAAAGACGAATATATCCAGGCAATTGATGTCTGTCATCAAAATTCTTTACAGGTCATAGCGGATATTGTGTTCAATCATCGTATGGGGGCCGATGAAAAAGAAACAATCAAGGCAACGGCGATGGATTGGAATGATCGTAATCGTGCAGTTGGTCAAGAAAAAATCGTAGATGTCTGGACAAAATATACATTTCCGGTTCGTAATGGCAAGTATTCTAAGTTTCAATGGACATGGAAAGACTTTGATGGTACCGATTATGATGCCAAGACCAACCAAAATGTATTGATGACTTTTGAAGATAAGAAGTGGGACCCAAAAGTTTCCAAAGAAGAAGGTAATTTTGACTTTATCATGGGAGATGATCTGGATTTTCAAAATCCGAATGTGATTGAAGAATTGTATCATTGGGGGAAATGGTATAAAGAATTTACCAACATTGACGGCTATCGTTTGGATGCCGTTAAGAGCATTGATTCCAACTTTTTTAAAGGATGGCTGGATAAACAGAAAAGCTACCACACAAACGATGTGTATGCCGTAGGGGAATATTGGAGTGGAGATCTTAATGAATTAAATACATATTTAAATGACAGTGGTCATTGTATGCATTTGTTTGATGTTCCTTTACATTTTAACCTTTTTAATGCATCAAGTTCATATGATACCTATGATATGTCTAGAATATTGGATCATACACTAGTCAGCTCACAGAATGAGTATGCATGTCCTTTTGTGGATAATCACGATACACAGCCAGGACAGGCTTTATATTCATGGGTACAGGGATGGTTTAAGTTACATGCTTATAGTTTGATCTTATTAAGAAACTTTGACAATCCATGTGTATTCTATGGCGATCTATATGGTATCGAACATGATAATATTGGTCCGGTAACGCATTTAAGTGAGTTGGTTTGGATTCGAAGTCGTATCCTGGAAGATGAGATAGAAGATCGCTTTGATGATTTTCATTGCATTGGCTGGAAAGTGGATGGAAAGCATCCAATTGTTGTAGTGATGACCAATGGACTAGCCAATGGAAAAGAATTTGTCATAAAAAATAAATCGAATATTGAATTTATTGATCTTGTCACTAAAAAAACGATAAAACTTGATGAAAATGGTCGTGGAAAGTTTGACTGTTTTGATGGAGGGTGTAGTATATTTATTGAAAGCGAAGTGTATCAGAAAATGAAGGAGGAACTTGAATTATGAAAATCGCAATCGCATGTGATCATGGAGCATTTGATTACAAAGAAACTATTAAAGAAATGTTGATCGAAGAAGGTCATGAAGTAATAGACTGCGGATGCAATGGAACAGATAGTGTTGATTATCCAGATTATGGCAGCGCATGTGCTAAGCTGGTTGCATCGAATGAAGTAGAACGTGGTATTGTTATGTGTGGTACAGGAATTGGAATTTCTATTTCTGCCAACAAAGTAAAAGGAATTCGCTGCGCATTATGTACAGATGTCACAATGGCGCGTTTAACCAGAGAGCACAATGATGCCAATATGTTGAGTGTTGGACAAAGAACTACAGGTATTGAAACAGTAAAAGACATCGTTCATACATTCTTAAATACACCATTCTCAAATGGAGAAAGACATATTGCGCGTATCCAAAAAATCGCTGAGTTGGAAAAATAATATTCAGGTATATTTATGGAAAAAAAGAAATTTGCGTATGACGTTGAAATCGGCACAATCATGGATTATGTTGAAGATCATTTTATGTTGGTAATTAAAGATGAGACATGGAGTGATGAAGAAATCGAATTAATCAAAAAGGGAGCCACTTTGAATTTTTGTTACACGCAAGATTTGGCAATCTTTGTGCTTGAAGGTGGCGATATTGATTCCAGCGATTTCTATTTCAATATTCAGGATTGTGATCTTAAAGATGAAATCTTAGAAAAAGAATTATTGGATGTTGAACTGATCTTGGTAGATGGTAAAAATAATGTTTGGTATTCAAAACGTAAGACCTTATCTTTAGAACAATCCAAGATCATATTAGATTGTTTGAAAAAGCAGGCACAGGTTGGATTTATGCCAGGTGAATACGAGGTGAATATTGCCGGTATTCAAAGTGCCTATGAACCATTTGAGTTAGAAAAATTTTCGAAAGTATCAATAAAACTATAAAAGGAGAAAAAAATGAAAGCAGTTGTCAGTGTAATTGGAAAAGATAAAATTGGGATTTTGGCAATGATTGCCAATGAATGTGCAAATGCATCCATCAATATTCTAGATGTATCGCAAACGATTGTAGATGGAATGTTTACAATGACCATGAGTGTGGATTTTTCATCTATGTCTGAGTCTTTGGATACCTTCTCAACACATATGGAAGAAATGGGAAAGGAAAAGGGCTTAGTAATTCGTGTTATGCATCAAGATATTTTTGATTCAATGCATAAGATTTAGGAGAATAGTATGCAGACAAATGAAATATTAGAAACAATTAAGATGATTGATGAAGAATATCTGGATATTCGTACGATCACAATGGGAATCAGTTTATTAGACTGCATTGACCCAGATATCAAAAAATCATGTGAAAAAGTTGAAAACAAGATTTGTACACTAGCCAAAGATCTTGTAAAAGTTGGCAATGAAATTGAAAAAACATACGGAATCCCTGTGGTAAATAAACGAATCAGTGTTACACCAATTGCCATGTTGGTTGCAGCCAGCCAAGGTGATCCCGTTGAATATGCCTTGACATTGGAACGTTGTGCTCAAAAACTTGGGGTGGACTTTATTGGAGGATATTCTGCATTGGTTCAAAAAGGCTTTGCTCATGGAGATAAAGAACTCATTGAATCAATTCCTAGAGCTTTAGCGTGCACATCACATGTTTGTGCCAGTGTAAATGTAGGATCGACTAAGGCTGGTATCAATATGGATGCAGTTAAAATGATGGGGCAGGTCGTAAGAGATTGTGCTGAATTAACGGCAAAAGATAACTGCATGGCAGCAGCAAAACTAGTTGTTTTCTGTAATGCACCTGAAGATAATCCGTTTATGGCCGGTGCTTTTCACGGTGTTGGAGAAGCAGACTGTGTGATTAATGTGGGTGTATCTGGCCCGGGTGTTGTTCGTGCAACTTTGGCAAAGGCAGATAAGAACCTTCCAATGGATAAATTAGCTGATTTGATCAAGCGAACAGCTTTTAAGATCACTCGTATGGGGCAGCTTGTAGGAAGTGTAGCTAGTGAGAAATTAGGTGTACCTTTTGGTATCGTAGATCTTTCTTTGGCTCCAACACCAGCAATTGGTGATAGTGTTGCCTATATCTTGGAAGAGATGGGATTAGAAACATGTGGAGCTTATGGAACCACAGCTTGTCTAGCAATGTTAAATGATGCGGTCAAAAAAGGTGGAGTAATGGCTACCAGCAATGTAGGCGGCTTATCGGGTGCCTTTATTCCAGTTAGTGAAGACGCGGGAATGATTGAAGCATCTAAATCTGGTATTTTAACTTTAGAGAAACTGGAAGCTATGACAGCTGTATGTAGCGTTGGTCTTGATATGGTGGTAGTGCCTGGAGATACATCAGCCAGCGTAATTTCTGGTGTGATTGCCGATGAGGCAGCGATTGGTATGGTCAACTCCAAAACAACAGCAGTTCGTATTATTCCTGCAATTGGTAAAAAAGTAGGCGAGACATTAGATTTTGGTGGTTTGTTGGGATATGGGCCAGTCATGAACATTAATCAAACTAAAAATGATGTCATGATCAATCGTGGAGGAAGAATTCCTGCTCCATTACAGGCATTAAAAAACTAGTTTCAGGAACCTTTTTCAGAAAGTTACAATAAATTTACATTTTTAGGCTTGCATAAATAAAGAGCCTGTGTATAATAATTACCATAAAGACGTTGAAAAGAAGTAGTACAGGGCTAGATCTTCAAAGAGAAATGACGGTTGGTGTAAGTCATAAGAGAAAGCTATGGAACGTGTCTTGGAGTCGCATTGTCGAAATTGGGAGGCAATGATCGTTAATTCGCGTTAAGAATGAGGTGTCGCTCATATTGAACGAGCGGAATTAAGGTGGTACCGCGTATATTACGTCCTTTGTGTTGAACACAGAGGGCGTTTTTTTGATAGAGAGGGTGATGCAAATGGAATCAAACGACCGACGTAGCAGTATTGCATTTGCATTAACTTATAAATATGAGAAATGAAAATAGGAGGATAAGGAATATGAATAAGTTATTAAAAGTAGGTACAGCTGCATTATTGGCAGCTACAATGGTAGGATGCTCAAGTGCTCCAGCTGATGATTCAACAAGTAAAGATTCAGAAGTTATCACAATCGGTGTTTCACCAGATTATGCACCATATGAAAGTTTGACTACAGATAATGAATTGGTTGGTTTTGATATCGACATGGCTGCTTGGTTTGAAGATTACTTAACAGAAGAAGAAGGTGTTACGTATTCTTTGGAATTCAAACAAATGAGCTTTGATAACATCATTACACAGATCCAAGGCGATCAGATAGATATTGGTATCTCAGGATTTACATATGATGAAGAAAGAGAAGTCGAATGGTCTGATCCATATATCAAGACGGCACAGGTTGCTGTAGTGCCAAATGGTTCTTCAATCGCATCTGTAGATGATCTAGTTGGAAAGAAATTAGCAGCGCAGACTGGAGCAACTGGTGAAATTGCAGCCAATGAAGTTGAAGGTGCTGAAGTATCTAGCGTTCAAAATGTTCAGGACATCTTCACAGGCTTAGCTGCAAATCAGTACGATGCAGCAATCGTTGACTTAGGTGTTGCCAAACAATATGTATCTAGCGGTAACTTCACAATGATCGATGGTTCTTTATTGGATGAAGAAAACTATGTCATTGCGAAAAAAGGAAATACAGAAATTATTGAAAAAATCAATAAATGTATCAAAGCATTTATCGCAAGTGATGATTATCAGACACTTTGTGATGAATATGATCTTCTACCTTTAGAATAGTGAATATATTAAGGAAAGAGGGATAGTATGTTTGTTGCCTTGGATAAGGTCTTTACTATGGAGAATGTGCTCTACTTAGGTAAGGGAGCATTGATATCATTGGGGATGGCGATACTATCCCTTTTGATTGGTTTAGTGTTAGGTGTTTTAGGAGCCAGCGCAAAAAGATCACGCTTTTTTATCTTACGTGCTATTGGTAATTTCTATGTTGAAATTATTCGTGGAACACCTATGTTATTACAAATCTTGATATTATTTTCAGTCGTGCCATCCATTTACACGGCAATTACAGGAAATGTATTGAGAATCAATGTGTATTTGATCGGTATCATTGCCATGAGCATCAATTCAGGAGCTTATTCTACAGAGTTGATTCGTAGTGGTATCAATGGTGTTGATAAAGGACAGTGGGAAGCATGTGAGACACTTGGATTATCTTCCTGGCAAACGATGAAACTTGTTATTTTGCCACAGGCATTTAAGTTGATCGTTCCACCGGTAATCAGTGAATTTATTACCTTGATCAAGGACAGTTCCTTGACAAGTTGTATTGGAGCAATTGAACTTTTAAAAGCTTCTCAAGTCTTAGGAGCTAGATATTATGATGCCATGTCACCATATACATTGGCTGCAATCTTCTATTTGATCATGACGATTAGTATTTCTTATATAGGAAAACATGTAGAAAAGAGGTTGGCTGCAAGTGATTAGAGTTGAACATTTACAAAAGAATTTTGGGCAGCTTCATGCTTTGAAAGATGTAACTTTAGAAGTTAATAAAGGAGAAATTGTCTCTTTGATTGGTCCTTCAGGATCTGGTAAGAGTACATTGTTACGATGCATTCATGGATTAGAAAAGCCGGATAAAGGAAAGATTTACATGAATGATGAGCTTATGGATCCTCAAAATAAAGAAAAGTATCGTGAGCAAAGAAATCACATGGGGTTTGTTTTCCAACATTTTAATTTATTCCCACATATGACAGTTTTAGATAATTTAAATTTAGCACAGACGGAAGTGTTAGGTCGTTCCAAAGAGGATGCAACCAAAAAATCTCTTGAGCTTTTAAAACGTGTTGGTCTGCAGGAAAAGAAAGATTCATATCCAAACAATCTTTCTGGTGGTCAAAAGCAGCGTGTAGCGATTGCTCGTGCTCTTTGTATGGATCCAGATATGATGTTGTTCGATGAGCCAACCAGCGCACTTGATCCTGAAATGATCAAGGAAGTACTAGAAGTTATGAAAGATTTAGGCAAGCAGGGTATGACGATGATCGTTGTTACGCATGAAATGGGATTTGCCCGCAAAGTAGGAAGTCGTGTCGTTTTCTTGGATCATGGTGAGATCATTGAAGATGCGCCAAGTGAAGAATTCTTCTCAAATCCAAAAAGCGACCGTGCAAAGGATTTCTTGAGCAAGGTGTTTTACGAATGATTTTGAATGATTTTAAAGTTGAACAATGGATGAATGATCATGAAAAAGATGCGGTTTATAATTTGACCGATACATGTGCAGTCAATCTTACTTTGGATCAGCTTTTAGAATTAGAAACGTTAGATTTTTCAGAAATTGTGATGGATTATGGAGATATCACAGGAGATACAGAATTAAAAAAAGAAATTCTTTCTTTGTATACAAGTGGGACCATAGATCAGATCACAACAACTCATGGTTGTATTCAAGCTAATGAACTGGTCATGGCTACTTTGTTGGAAAAAGGAGATCATGTCATAACATGCATTCCTGGTTATCAACAATTCAGTGACTATCCTAGATCAATAGGCTGTACAGTCAGTGAATTGATGCTGAATGAAGAAAAGGGTTGGATGATTGATATTCAAGATTTTGTGAATGCGATTCAAGACAACACAAAAATGATCATCTTGAATAACCCTAATAATCCAACAGGTACTTTGATGAAGGACGAATTTCTTTTAAAGTTAGTTCATCTAGCTAAAGATAAAGGAATCTATATTCTTTGTGATGAAGTATATCGTGGATATGAAACAAATGATGTCAGCAGTATCAGTGATTTATATGAACTAGGGATCAGTACTTCTTCATTGAGTAAACTTTATGGTTTGGCGGCTTTACGACTTGGCTGGATCAAGGCAAATAAAGAGATTATCAATCAAATAAATGTTCGAAGAGATTATGCTTTAATTTCTACCGGACCTTTGCTAGACAAGTTAGGAGCTATCGCGTTAAGACATAAAGAAATCTTGTTGAAAAGAAGTTATGAAACAGTTCAAAAGAATAAACAAATCATAACTTCCTGGTTAAAAGAGAATCCAAAGTTTTCTTTAGTCATGCCAGAATCGGGAACTGTTAGTTTTCTAAAATATTCAATGCCTATATCGAGTGTGGAATTATGTAAAAGATTATTGAAGGAAACAGGTGTATTCTTTGTTCCTGGCAAGTGCTTTGGAATTGAAAATCATTTGCGTTTAGGCTTGGCTAAGCAAAGCGATTTACTAATACAGGGTTTGAATATTTTATCGAACTGGACAAATGAAAGCTTCTTTTGATACAATTGAATTTGTATGGAAGGAGCTTTTTATATGCGCATTTTGAAAATTTTAACAATGATCTTAATGTTAAGCGGATGTATGCGAATCGATGAAGTCATCGATACGGGTAATCAGTCATCTTCATCAAAAGAACCTGAAATACAAGAAGAAGATACTACGAAAAAAACTTTAGTTTGTACTTCAGAAAGTGAAGAAACGATTACCTTTGATGCCAAAGGTGATGAAATCACAAATATGGCACAAACTTTCTATATGACTTTTGATTCATTAGGGATTACTGAGGATATGGATGCCTCACAGATGGAGCAGATCATCAATGATTCTTTATCACAGACATATTCTGATATTGAAGGTGTGAGTGTTTCAGGAACTGTAGAGGACAATCGAGTTAAAGTGACTGTAAACATTGACTATGAAACAGCCGATATGGACGTATTGATTGAAAAGGGTCTTTTAAAAGAAGGTGAGATGGAAAATCAGTACATCTCATTGAAAGAGACACAAAATGATTATACCGATAATGGATATGCATGCAGTCTTGATTAATATATAGACTGCATTTTTTGTTTTAAGAAGGGATAAGGTGGAGTAGGGATATGAGATATTTTATTGCGGATCAGCATTTTTTTCATAAGGCGCTGAATGAAAAAATGGATAAAAGAGGGTTTGAGAGTGTAGAGCAGATGAATGAATATATGATCGAAAAATGGAATGCGAAAATAAACAAGAATGATGAGGTAATCATTCTAGGTGATTTTTCCTGGGGAAATGCCCGGCAAACGCAGGAAGTTTTAGATCGATTAAAAGGTCGATTATATATGATAAAAGGAAATCATGATCGTTTTTTAAGTGATAAAAAATATTCCTGGGATCGTTTTATCTGGATCAAAGATTATGCAGAGCTTAAAGATAATAAACGTAAAGTTATTTTATCGCATTATCCAATCGCCTGTTACAATGGACAGTATCGTAGAGATGAAACAGGACAACCTAAGACATTTATGTTACATGGGCATATTCATAAAACACAGGATCAGATATATTTGGATGCGTATCAAAAGTTTGTACAAAGACAGTCACATGTCTCTGTTTCTGGAAATGTTGAGACGATTCCATGTCAATTTATCAATTGTTTCTGCATGTATTCTGACTATGCTCCAATGACGTTGGATGAGTGGATCGAAATTGATAAAAAAAGGCGACAAAACCCAGAATCAAATGTTATAATGTTATAAAAAGAAAAGGACAATGATTATGGAGAAGTTAACAACAAAAAAAGGTGGAAAAGCACTTTACATTCAAATCAAGGACATTTATCGAGATAAGATTTTATCAGGTGAATTAAAACTAGGGGATAAGATTGAAAGTGAGATGGAAATCCAACAAAAGTATAATGTATCCAGGATCACAGCAAGACAAGCTATCTTAGATCTTGAAAAAGAAGGTATGGTCAAAAGAGGGCGAGGCAAGGGAACTTTTGTTATTTGGCAACCGGCAATTGAAGAGGAATTGTCGCACATCATGTCTTTTACAAAAGAAATGGAACATCGCAATCGAGTGCCGGGAACCAAGGGCTTGAGTGTTTCAATTGAACCATTACCAGAAGGGTTTGGTTCACATTCAAAAGAAAAAATGTATTGTATACGCCGAGTGAGAACTGCAGATGATGTAAAACTTGTTTATTTTGTATCATATTTTCCTTTATCAACAAATTTACCACTGGATCCAGATGAATATTCAGAATCTATTTATGAAATCCTGGATTATACAGGAACAGGGTTGCCAGTACGTATTGAAGAAAAAATTAGTGCGCAGATGCCGGATAAAGAAGTACGCGATGCATTGAATATTCCTAAAACTCTGCCTGTTTTAGTTCGACAGCGCCTTTCTTATAGCGCAACAAATGAATTGATCGAATATACGACATGTTACTATCGCGGTGATCTTTACACATATTCTATTTCAACAACAAATCAGTCTGCTGAGTAAGTAGGCTGATTTTGTGTTATATTATAGTTATGAAAAAGAGTTTAGTTATTATTTTTTCCATACTCTTAGTGATAAATATTGGTTTATTCTGTTATTTGTATGGATATAAGGAAAATGAACCGGCAAGAACTGAAACAATTGTTAAAAAAACATCTAACAAAACAGGCAGTTCTTCTTTCTCTTTTGTCGGTGTAGGGGACAATTTAATTCATGCGGCAATCTGGTATGAACAAAACAGTCAAGGTCTTCCTTTTGATTTCACGGATATATACGAGTATACAAATCCCTATACCCAGAATGCAGATCTTGCATTTATTAATGGAGAAACTATCTGTGCCCCTGGGTATGAATTAAGTCACTATCCAGTATTTAATGGGCCTACTGAAATATTAGACGCAGTACATAGTGCTGGATTTGATTGGATGGCTCTTTCCAGCAATCATTCAATGGATATGTCATCGGATGGACTGATTGCCGAAATCAATTATTTAAAAGAGAACTATCCAGATATACTTTGGACAGGAAGTCATGATACAAAAGAGGATGCTTCTAATTATCGTGTAAAAGAAATCAATGGCATCAAAGTTGGTTTGTTAGGCTATACCTATGGTTTAAATGGCTATAACTTACCTGAGGATAAACCTTGGTTGATAGATTTGATCGATAAAGACAAGATAAAGCAAGATATGGAAGAAATTTCTAAGATCAGTGATGTTCAGATTGTCAGCATGCATTGGGGCCAAGAATACAATACTTCAATCACAGAAGAACAAGATCAATTGGCAAATTATCTAAATGAATTAGGTGTTGAAGTTATAATTGGTCATCATCCACATGTTATTGAACCAGCCGAAATCATTTCAACAGAAAATCAAGATACTTTAGTTTATTATTCCTTAGGAAATTTCTTAAGTGCCCAAGATAGTGCAGAAGGCATGGTTGGAGGAATGGCAAGTTTTACTTTGAATTATGATTTTGATACACAAAAGACAACATTTGATGATGTGAAATTTATTCCAACGATAACGTATTATGATTCAAATTACTATAATTTTAAAACGATGACAATTCATGAATATAATGATGAATTCGCCGCAAGTCATTGTGTAACGGCGAATGGAATCGATATTTCCAAAGCATGGGTTCAGAATTATGTGCAGTCGATCATGCAGAATCCAAAGGGAATTGAAATTGTACTCGAATAGTTTATGAAATTATGGAAATTCGTTCTAAATGAGCATATTTTTGATATAATATAGTAGTTAGTGAAAGGTTTGTGATTTTATGGATGTGAAAAAATATAATATTAAAGATTTAACATTAGCTTATTTCAACAAAAAATCGCAAATATATCGTTCAGGTGGCTATAAACAGGCACGTGTTTTAACTCGTGATAAAGAGGATTATATAAATCATTTTTTTGCCTTTCTGATTGATATTAATATATGTTTATTACCTATATATATATGGGTCATTGAGTTTCTGTTAATATTATGTGGTTTGATTTCTCCACATTTTTTCGATTTATTGTTTTATATTATGTATGGCTGTTTGTTTGTGGTGGCTGTACTTTTGTTAGGTTTGTTTACTGCACGTTCTAAAGGTCAATCTTTTGGATATGTTTTGACAGATCTAAAACTTGTAAGACGTGACAAACGAGAAGCCATGGCTTTAAATTTGATCATGCGTCAGGCTTTAGGTATTGGGATTCCTTTGATGATCTTAGGTTATTTCTTTGGAACGCTGGGAATTTTGGCATGGTGGTTGTTAAATGGAATTATCGTATTGATTACACCAAATCAACAGTCTTTATTTGATCTTGTCTTTGGGCTTGTTACTGTAAATGAACCAGAAATTAATATTACCTTTGACAATAAAAAAACGGAACCAAAAGTACAGCATGATATTTGTCCTATCGATTTACATATCCGCTCTAATTACAGTGATGATGGATATTATGATGTGGAAGAAATCTTTAAGCAGGCTAAGCAGTTAAAAATGGAAGTGATTTCTATTACTGACCATAACTGTGCAAGAGCGAATGCGGCAGCAACTCGATTTGCTGAACTTTATGGAATTCAGTATATTCCAGGGGTTGAATTAGATGCTCAGTACAACGGAACTCGTGTTCGCGTGCTAGGATATTATATAGACTGGACAAAAGATATCTTTGAAATATTAGAAAGTGATTCATTACTCCGTGAAAAGGAATGCTCAATTCAACGTGTGAAGAAATTTGAAGAGTTCAGTGGTATTTCTATTGATGTAGATTCTATAATTTCAAATTCTCGCTTCCAAACAATTACCGCAACAGATATTACCAAGATGGTTTTCAATAATGAAAGAGTTCGTTCTATGTCTTTTGTGAAAAGATACATAGATCAAGCTTCAACACAATCCGAAGCTATGGCACGATTTAAACGGGATTTATTTGGAAAAGGTGGTCCATGTTATGTCAAAGGTAATTATCCTGAGCTGGATTCAGCTATTGAAGCTATTCATCAAGCTGGTGGTATTGCAATCCTTTCCAGCTGGCAGCTGGACAACATTTCAGATGAAATGATCGAAAGAATGATTTCTCTAGGCATTGATGGTGTGGAAGTGTTCAGCCCAAATGTTCACGATGAAACAATTGCAGCGGTTTTAAAAATTGTTCAAAAATATAAATTGCTAGTTTCCTGTGGTAGTGATTATCATGGTCCAACAAAACCAAATCGACGACTTGGGGAAACAAATTGTCCTGAAAAAGGATTGGCACTTGTCAAGATCCTTACTAAGGCGGCGAAAAAAGACTGATAAAAATGCTTCATTTTGGAGCATTTTTTCTTTTTTAGGCTAAAATATAAAAGATGTAGAAAGGAAAATCAAAGTGTCAATAGAAAGAGTAAGAGAAGAATTTAGTTTGTTAGGAATTGATGATCGTATTGTTGAACTCGATGCAAGCAGCGCTACGGTAGAATTGGCAGCAAAAGCTTTAGGATGTGAACCTAAAAATATCGCAAAATCTTTGGCTTTTTTAGTTGGAGATCAGCCTATCTTAATTGTCGCAAGTGGTCATGCCAAGATTGATAATGCCAAATATAAACATTATTTCGGCAAGAAAGCTAAGATGATGCATGGAGATCAGGTTGAAAAATATATAGGTCATGCAGCAGGTGGAGTCTGTCCTTTTGGACTGAATGAAGGTGTCAAAGTTTATCTCGACGATTCTTTAAAAACTTTACAGTATGTATTTCCAGCTTGTGGCAGTTCGAATTCCTGTATCAAATTAACAATAGAAGAACTAGAGCGATATAGTCATTTTATTGAGTGGATCGATGTATGTAGATAAGAGAGGGAAAAATGGAGAAAGAAAAAAACTAGATAAGGAGACACCAGTTAGTAATATCAGTGATGAAAATCTTTATTGTTTAAATGGTCGCGTTCCTTTAAAAAAGGCAATTCCTTTTGGCTTACAGCATGTTTTAGCAATGTTTGTATCAAATTTAGCTCCAGTTTTAATTGTTTGTTCTGCCGCATTTATTCAAGAGACTAATGAACATTTAACACCAGCCGAGATTACTGAAATCTTACAGTGTGCCATGTTTGCTGCAGGACTGGGAACGATTATGCAATTATATCCAGTATGAAAGATAGGATCAAAATTACCGATTGTGATGGGTGTCAGCTTTACTTTTTTAGGAAGTCTTTTAGTGATTAGCACTAATCCAGATCTTGGTTATGAAGGCATGGTTGGTGCTATTATCATGGGTGGAATCTTTGAAGGAATAGTTGGGTTAAGCGCTAAATATTGGAGAAGATTTTTAACTCCAGTGGTATCAGCCTGTGTTGTCATTGCAATTGGTTTATCTTTGTTATCGGTAGGAATGGATTCCTGGGGAGGTGTCAGTGGCGTCGAAGATTTTGGTGCATGGTATCATTTATTTGTTGGAACGTTTACTCTAATCGTGTGTCTGGTTTCGCGTTATTTACTAAAGGGTGTGTATAAAAACTTGAATATCTTGGTTGGTTTAGTTTTAGGGTATTTAATGGCTACTGTTTTTATCGTAAGTGGTATTGCTCCAATGTTAGATTTTTCATCAGTTTCACAGACGATTTCTCAGGTCGGATATTTCAGCCTTCCAACACTCGTCTTTTTTACAGAACATAAACCAATTTTTGATATTGGTGCTTTTTTCACAATCGCAATCGTATTTCTTGTATCTGCTGCCGAAACAACAGGTGCAACAACGGCTGTTTGCACGGGAGCTTTACATCGTGATATCAAGGTGGAAGAATTACAAGGATCGTTGGCCGTGGATGGTTTTTCAAACTCTATTTTCGGTTGTTTGCCTTTAACCTCATTTTCACAAAATGTTGGTCTTGTGACAATGACTGGAGTAATCAATCGATTTACGATTTGTATAGGAGCTTTAATTCTAATTCTTGCTTCTTTATTTCCGCCACTTGGTGCTTTCTTTAATTCGATTCCTCAATCCGTATTAGGAGGATGTACAGTCATGATGTTTGGCTCTATCATGTATGAGGGCATCAAAATGTTGAAAGATTGTGTCTTTGATGATCGAACTATGATCATTGTATCTTTGTCATTTTGTATTGGAGTGGGTCTTACGCAAACCACAGGGAATTTTTTCTCAGCTTTCCCACAGGCAGTTGGTGATGTTTTTAATGGCAATGCAGTTGCAGGCGTATTTATTGTCTCGTTATTATTGAGCTTATTTTTGCCAAAAGAAAAAAATGAAAAATAATTCTCTTTACAAATCTTAGAAATTCAAGTAATATAGTCCTACGATGAGGGAGTAGTCTCACAATAGTGTGATTTAGCCAACAATCTCGAATGTAAATTCTGGCTAATCTTAAAGACAAGACTCGTCAAAGTTTTTCTTTGACGTGTCTTGTCTTTTTTTAGGAGGTTTGTATGAAAGAATACCAAAAAAGTATACAGGAAGTCTTAAGTGAGTTTGATGCCAGTCGAAATGGTTTGACATCTTTTCAGGTTGATGACAGACAAAAACAGTATGGTCTAAATGAGATGGATCAGCAGGAAAAAGAAAGTCCGCTACAGATTTTCCTTTCCCAGTTTAAAGATTTACTGGTCATCGTTTTGATCGTTGCCGGTTTTATTTCTATGGCAACAGGAGAAATTGTGAGTTCAATCGTAATTTTTATCGTTATTACGATCAATGCTATTTTAGGAACTGTTCAAACTTTAAAAGCTAGAAAGTCTTTGGAAAGTCTTTCTAAGTTATCAATGCCACATGTTAAAGTTATTCGTGATGGTCAGCTTCATCAAATCGTTTCCAATGAATTAACGATTGGTGATCTTGTTTATGTCGAAGCGGGAGACGTAATCGAAGGAGATGGCCGTTTGATCGAATGTGCTAATCTACAAGTGAACGAAAGTGCATTAACTGGAGAATCTTTGCCACAAGAAAAACAACTGGAAGTGATTGCAGGGGAAGTGGGGATTGCCGATCAAACGAATATGGTATTCTCCAGTGGTCTGGTTACCAATGGAACTGGTAAATATATTGTTACCAAAATTGGTATGAATACGGAGATTGGAAAAATCGCAACTATGTTAGAAAACGCTAAAGAAAGAAAAACACCTTTACAGTTAACATTGGAAGATTTTTCTAAAAAATTGACAATCAGTATTTGTGTAATTTGTGCCATCATTCTAGCTATGAATGTTATCGTTGCTCATGAAGATATTTGGGATGCCTTATTGATTGCAGTTGCTTTGGCAGTGGCAGCAATTCCAGAAGCATTAAATTCTATTGTAACGATCGTGTTATCTATTTCTACACAGAAAATGGTTAAAGAACATGCAATCATCAAACAATTAAATGCAGTAGAAAGCTTAGGCTGTGTATCTGTTATTTGTTCCGATAAAACAGGGACCTTAACTCAAAATAAGATGAAAGTCATGGAACTATTCTTGAATAATGAAGTCATCAAACCGGAAATGCTGGATGTGAAAGATCATAGCCATGATGTGTTGTTGAAATCATGTTTGTTGTGTAATAATGCAGTATCGAATGGATCCACTCAAATTGGGGACCCTACTGAAATTGCCTTGTTAGATTTATTTGATCGTTATGGTGAAAAAGATGCAGATTACCATGTTGAAGCGATTCGAATCAAAGAACTTCCTTTTGATTCAACACGTAAGATGATGTCTATTAACTCGGAAAACCACCTTTATACAAAAGGGGCTGTAGATGTTATTTTGGATCGATGCGATCAGATTTTGATTCATGATAAAAAGCGTCCAATTACTGAAGAAGATATTAAATTGATCAAAGAACAAAATGAAAGTTTTGCCAAAGAAGGACTTCGTGTATTGGGCTTTGCGTATAAAACGATGAAACCAAAAGAATTAAGTTTGGAAGATGAAAACAATTTAACGTTTGTAGGTATGGTTGCTCAAATGGATCCACCTCGTCTTGAAAGCAAGGATGCAGTTTCTAAGTGTAAGATGGCTGGTATCAAACCAATCATGATCACAGGAGATCATATCATTACCGCAACTTCAATTGCCAAAGAGATTGGAATCTTTGAAGATGGGGACATTTGTTTGGAAGGAAAAGAATTGGAAACAATGTCGGATTCGGCTTTAGATGAAATTTTACCAAAAGTATCCGTATATGCGCGTGTTGCTCCAGAACATAAAATTCGTATCGTAGAAGCATGGCAAAAACGCAATGAGATCGTTGCCATGACCGGAGATGGTGTCAACGATGCTCCAGCCTTAAAACAGAGTGATATCGGAGTAGCAATGGGTATTACCGGTACAGAAGTTTCAAAAGACGCAGCCAGCATGATCTTAACAGATGATAACTTTTCTACGATCGTTAAGGCTGTTATTACCGGAAGAAATGTGTACGCTAATATTAAGAATTCCATTACGTATTTATTGTCAGGAAACTTCTCAGCTATTTTAGCCGTTGTCTTTACTTCATTGGCATTGTTGCCAACACCATTTATGGCAGTTCATTTATTGTTTATTAACTTAATTACCGATTCTTTACCAGCGATAGCTATTGGAATGGAAAAAGGAAAAGATGATGTGTTGAAACAAAAACCACGTAAGCGTGATGATTCAATCTTGAATGCGAAAACAATGATCAAAATTGGCTATGAAGGTTTGATCATATTTTCCGGTGTTATGGCGGCTTACTTTATTGGATTGCAGACAAGTGATCTTATGGCAAGCACGATGGCTTTTTCAACTCTATGTCTTTCTCGTTTGTTGCATGGTTTCTCTTCAAGAGGAAATGCTCCATTCTGGAAATTAGGTAAGAATGAATCTAGTATTTATGCTTTCTTAACTGGTGCTGTACTTCTTGTGCTGATTTTATTTATTCCAAATATGCACGGATTATTCTCAATTGGTCCAATTACTTTAACACAATTCTTTATTGTTGTTGGATTATCATTAGCAACTTTTGTTATTGTGCAGATTACCAAAGTAATTCAGTATAGAGGCTAAAGATATGAGTGATAAAAAACAAAATGCTGTAAAAACAGGAATCACGTTTGGCAGTGCATTAGCTATGGTCATTAGTTATACGACATGGAAATCTGTCGGATGGGCCATTTTTCATGGTTTATTGAGCTGGGTATACGTTATCTACTTTATTTTACGTTACTAGAATACGATTTAACTTGCTCAAAATGTCGGTGTTATCGTATAATACATGCATAAAACAGTGAAAAGAAGAGTAGTATCTTGTGATTGTTTCAAAGAGAGCGATTGTATGGTGAAATTTCGCAGCATAGCAGATATGAAGATGGTCTTGGAGTTTCTCTTTTGAGACGTAAGTTTAGAAAGGGACGTATTTCGGCGTTATCGAATTGAGGTGCATTGTGCACAAACTAAGGTGGTACCACGAAAAGCTTTCGTCCTTTGATGGAAGCTTTTTTTATAGAAAGGAAATGAAATTATGTGTAAGAAAGAACCATTTTATTTAACAACGGCAATTGCCTATACTTCTGGACGCCCACACATTGGGAATACTTATGAAATTATTTTGAGCGATTCTATTGCTCGATTTAAAAGAGCACAGGGATATGATGTTTTCTTCCAGACAGGTACAGATGAGCATGGTATCAAGATCGAAGAAAAAGCGCGTGAAGCAGGTGTAAGTCCTCAGGAATTCGTAGATAAAGTAGCAGCTCAAATTAAATCAAACTGGGATCTGATGAATACAAGTTATGACTATTTTGTACGTACTACAGATGATTATCATGTAAAACAGGTACAGAGAATCTTTAAACGTCTTTATGAGCAAGGAGATATTTATAAAGGAGAATATGAAGGCTGGTATTGTACTCCTTGTGAAAGTTTCTGGACTGAATCTCAATTGGTTGATGGAAAATGTCCGGACTGCGGTCGTCCTGTAAAAAAAGCCAAAGAAGAAGCCTACTTCTTTAATATGCAAAAATATGCAGATCGTTTGATCCAATATATTGAAGATCATCCGGATTTTATTCAGCCAGAATCTCGTAAAAATGAGATGTTAAATAACTTCTTGCGTCCAGGGCTGCAAGATCTTTGTGTATCTCGTACTTCATTCAGCTGGGGTGTTCCAGTGGATTTTGATGATAAACATGTTGTTTATGTTTGGATCGATGCTCTAAGCAACTATATCACGACACTTGGATATGATGCTCTTGGTGAAAGTGATGAAAAATTCCACAAATACTGGCCAGGAACACATATCATTGGAAAAGATATCTTGCGTTTCCATACGATTTATTGGCCAATTATTTTAATGGCTTTGGATCTACCTTTACCTAAGAAAATCTTCGGGCATCCATGGTTATTAATTGGTGATGGAAAAATGTCTAAATCAAAAGGTAATGTAATTTACGCAGAAGATTTAGTAGAACACTTTGGTGTCGATGCAGTTCGCTACTATTGTTTGCATGAAATGCCTTTTGCTCAGGATGGAACAATTACCTGGGAACTTGTAGTAGAGCGTATCAATTCAGATCTAGCCAATATCCTTGGAAACTTAGTATCTCGTACGATCGCCATGTCAAATAAATATTTTGGCGGAATGATCACAAATCCACAGGTAAAAGAAGCTGTGGATGAAGAGTTGATTTCTTTAGCTGAAAGCACAAAATCAAAAGTAGAATCGAAGATGGAACAATTCCGTGTTGGTGATGCTTTAGATGAAATCTTTACATTATTAAGAAGAACAAATAAATATATCGATGAAACAATGCCTTGGGCTTTGGCTAAGGAAGAAAGTAAGAAAGATCGTCTTGCGACAGTATTATATAACTTGTTGGAATCTATTCGAATCAGTGCTGTTCTTTTGGAAAGTTTCCTGCCTGAAACAAGTCAGAAAATCTTGGATTATCTTAATACTTCTAAACGCGACTTTGATTCTATTGATACATTTGGTCAATTGGAAACTGGAATTCAAGTGGTAAAGAAACCAGAAGTTTTGTTTGCACGTATTGATGAAAAAGATTTTATGGAAAAACTAGCGAAGGAAAAAGAAGAAAAAGCAAAAGAAGAAAATGAGAAAGAAGAAAACTTGATTACGATCGATGATTTTGCCAAAGTTGAAATGAAGATTGGTACAATCGTGGATTGTAAACCACATCCTAAGGCAGACCGCTTATTGGTTGAACAGATTGATCTAGGAAATGAAGTTCGTCAGGTTGTCAGCGGTATTGCCAAATACTATAAACCAGAAGATTTAATTGGTAAGCAGGTTGTTGTGGCAACAAATCTAAAACCAGTAAATCTTAGAGGCGTAGAGTCTAATGGTATGATTCTTTGTGCAACGAATGATAAAGAGCTTTCATTTTTAACAATTGAAAAAGAAGTGAAGAATGGATCTAAAGTTTCTTAATCATGAATGATAAACAAAAAGCTTTATTTAAACAGATACAGCTTGCTGGGTTAGGTATTGTAATTGCGGTATTTGGATTCTTCGTGAATCATACAGCTTTGATGATCATTGGGGCTGGTGTATTTATCTTTGGTATCGCTCGAACGATCCTAATAAAAAAGTTGATCGATGAATTAGAAGAAGATGATTGATCTTCTTCTTTTTTTATATGAAAAAGATCATATCACTTGGATATGATCTGGTTACTTGTGTAATTTCATATAGCTTGTTAGTCCGTATGCCGCTTTGGCTTTGGTAGCAGCATTTACGATTGCCATTTCAATGGCTTTAGTAGCCATAATACCGACAACATCAGGATCTGCTTTTACTTTTTTAGAGCCTAAGGCAAAAATCGTATCTCCATCATTAGATGTATGTACTGGGCGAATGCAATGAGCATAGCCATTATGGGCAACACTGGCAACTTTATTCATTTGCGCTTTGGTTAGATCAGCGTTTGTAATGATGCAACTGATAGTTGTATTAGCCATTGGATCTTTCATGATCTTTTCATACATTTCTAAAATGGCTTCTTCAGAATTGATTTCTAGATTGTTTTCTTGATCATAGATTCCAGCAATTCTCTTATCAGAATTAGGAAAATAAATGTCACCGCATGCGTTTAATGCAACGATCGCACCTACTTTTAAATCGTGTACTTGATATGCAGCATAACCTAGACCGGTTTTCATGGCTTTATCAAATCCTAAAAATTTACCCACACTAGCTCCTGTTCCGGCTCCTACATTGCCTTGTTCCGGCATGTTTTTTTCTGCGTTGATACATGCTTGATAACCCATTTCTTTATCTGGGTATGCCTTTGGATTTGCTACGCTACAGTCAAATAAACTTGCTTGACATACAATAGGAATGGTGATTCCTTTCATTGCAAATCCTATATCATGCTCACTAAGATATTGCATGACACCACTGCTTGATTCCAGACCAAAGGCACTTCCTCCACTTAATACAACTGCATGGACTTCTTCAACCATATTTTTAGGATTTAATAAATCTGTTTCACGAGTTGCAGGTCCACCTCCTCGAACGTCAACTCCAGCAACGGCTCCTTCTTTTGAAATGATGACTGTACATCCTGTGGCGTTTGTATCATCCTGAGCATGTCCTACTTGAAAACCTTCGATGTCTGTAATGTTGATTTCTTTCATTGTTTTGGTTCCTTTTCTACTAAATCATAGATATCTTTTCGACGAATCTTCCAAAATGGCATTCGCTTACGAATTTTATCGATCATGGCTAGATCAATATCATAGACGATGTAATCATTTTGGTTGGCATCGATCAATACTTTTCCAAATGGATCACAAATCAAAGAGTGTCCATATGATTTAAATTGTTTATAAACATAATGCTGGGGATTTGCCCCGACGATGAAGACTTGATTTTCCATTGCTCTTGTCTGTAAAAGCGGTTGCCAATGTGCTTTTCCTACACTTTCGTTAAAAGCGGCAGGGCAAAAAATCACTTTTGCCTGCTTCATTGCCAGTAATCTTGTCTCTTCAGGGAAACGAATGTCATAGCATACTAAGATACCAAATCGTCCGTATTTGGTATCAAATGTTTTGATTGAATTTCCTGGAGTGAACACTTCGCTTTCGCTGTAAAGCTTATGTCCTTCGATATTTACTTCAAATAGATGCATCTTATCATATTGACAAATGTGCTTTCCATTTTCAAAAATATGACATGTATTGTAAATCTTATTGTTTTCTTTTCTGGCAATCGTGCCTCCTATGATAATGATCTGGTGTTTTCTAGATTCTTCCTGTAACAGTTGATAGCATTTGTCATGTGTTTTGTAAGACAGCAAGATTTGTTCATTATCGTAGGGCGCATTCCACATTTCATTTAAAACAATGATTTCAGCATGTTCTTTTATGCATGATTGTATGTGTTTTGCGACAAAGGAAAGGTTTGCCTTTATATCAGAGCTGACTTTCACTTGTATGATACCTATTTTCATATTTATTCCAACTTTTAAAAATCTACGATTTTCGTATCATCATTATAGCAAAACTATTACTTTTTTACTATAATAACTATATCAGTAGTCAGCAAAGGAGAGATATTATGGCTATCGTTAAATTGGCTCCAGCTTTTAAAGATTATTTATGGGGTGGAACAAAATTAAAAGAGTCTTATGGAAAGAAAACAGATTTAGATATCGTGGCAGAAAGTTGGGAGCTTTCTACACATCCAGATGGTGAAAGTGTGGTAACTACTGGACCTTATGCAGGAATGAAATTATCTGAATACGTTAATGCCTTAGGCAAAGATTGTCTTGGGACAAAGGGGAATGCATTTGAATTTTTCCCAATTTTGATCAAATTCATTGATGCGAAACAACCATTATCTATTCAGGTTCATCCGGATAATGAGTATGCATTACGTGTTGAAAAAGAATACGGAAAAACAGAAATGTGGTACGTATTGGATTGTGAAGAAGGCGCTTCTCTTTATTTTGGTGTAAACAAAGAAGTGACAAAAGAAGAGTTTGCTCGTCGCATTCAAGATGGAACATTATTGGAAATCTTAAAAAAAGTTCCAGTTCATAAAGGTGATGTGTTCTTCATCAAAGCTGGTACGATCCATGCGATTGGGGCAGGTATCCAGATTTGTGAAATTCAACAGAATTCAAATACAACATATCGTGTATTCGATTATGGACGTGTTGGCAAGGATGGAAAACCTCGTGAACTTCATATTGAAAAAGCAATTGATGTTTCTAATCTATCTCCAATTGAATCAGACTTCAAGCCATGTGGTCCTCAAACAACAAATGGAGATGCAAAGACTGTCATGTTAGCAACATGTGATTTATTTACAACATACGAAACAACATTAAATGGTTCAACGACATTGAACGTAGATAAAGAAAGTTTTGGATCAATCGTAGTTCTTGAAGGCGCTGGCACAATCGAAAATAATGGTGAAACACTCACTTTTGCGAAAGGAGATTCAATTTTCATTGCAGCTAACAGTGGTGAAGTTAAGATCACTGGAAATTGTCAATGGATCTACAGCAGGGTTTAATACCCTGTTTTTTTAGAAATGATACGTGAATTATTAAGTTGGTATGATGTAAATAAAAGAGAACTACCATTTCGAAAGGATAAAGATCCGTATCGAATCTGGATCAGTGAGATCATGGCTCAACAGACTCGTATTGAAGCAATGCTTCCTTACTATGATCGGTTTATTGAAAAATATCCGGATGTCAAATCATTAGCCAATGCTGATGATGAAGAACTTCATAAAATGTGGCAAGGCTTAGGATATTATTCCAGGTGTCGAAATTTAAAGAAGAGCGCTATTGAATGTATGGAAAGATACGATGGAAAACTGCCAGGATCCAAAGAAGAATTAGTTAAACTTCCGGGAATCGGTCCTTATACAGCAGGCGCAATAGCTTCAATTGCGTATGATGAAAATGTCAGTGCAATTGATGGAAATGTCATTCGTGTCTTTTCTAGATTATATGATATTCATGAAGATGTAACACTTTCTAGTACAAAGAAGAAAATCGAAAAACTTGTGAATGAAAGTTTACCAGGCTCAGAATATATCAGTGATTATAATCAAGCTTTGATGGAGTTGGGAGCTTTGATTTGTATTCCACAAAATCCGCGTTGTGACAAATGTCCGTTACAAAATGAATGCGAAGCAAAAGATCCTTCATCTCTTCCTGTCACACCGCCAAAAAAGGGAAGACCTTGTCTTGAAAAACAAATTTTTATTTGGGTGTGTGACGAGAAGATTCATTTGAAGAAAAGAGAAGAAAAAGGCCTGTTGCATGGATTATATGGTTTTGATGAAACAGAACCGGAAAACATTATAAAAGAAATACGTTTAAATCCATATTCACATATCTTTTCACATGTAACATGGAAAATGGATGCCAAGGTTGTCTATGTAGATTCATGCGTAGATACATGTTTTTACACCCTTGATCAGATTGTTGAAAAATACGCAATACCTAGTGCTTTCAAACCGTTTTTAGATGAAATTATTGATAGAAAATTAGTTAAGTATAAGCCCTGAATGCAGGGCTTTTTTCTTTACAACATCTTAATACGGATATTGTTGATTTTTGGTATAGCAGGCATATAATTTACTTAGTAATACTAAGTAGGTGATGCGATGAATCCAAAGTATGAAAGACAATTAAAAAAAGGTGTATTGGAAATGCTGGTATTAAAGCTTTTATCGAAAGAAAAGATGTATGGATTTCAATTGATTCAAAAACTCCAGTTATGTAACAGCAAGTATTTCTCATTAAAGGAAGGTACTTTATATCCGATTTTGTATCGTTTAGAAGATGATGGTTTAGTAAAAAGTGAAAAGATCGTAAACAAACCTAAAGAGCTAGCTAAAAAATATTATGTAATCACAGATCAAGGTGTTGAAGTTTTAAAGGAATTAGAAATTCTTTGGAAAGATTTTTCTAAGGAAGTATCAAAGATCATGGAGGATTAAGGATATGAATAAAGAAAAATATCTGCATAAAGTAATCAAATATCTGAGCTGTTCAAAAAAAGATAAAAAACGCATTTATGAAGATTTAAGTGCGGATATTGATGAAGCTTTAGAAAATGGTGAAAGCTGGCAGGAGATTGAAATGCGATTCGGCGATCCAAAAGATTTAGCTGATGAATTGATGGAAAACTTGGAAGTGGATACAAAAGGCAGACATAAAAAGCTTTGGATTGGTTTGATTTGCGGTGTATGTATTGTTGTAGCTATTGGTTTTCTAGCTTATAAGATGTTTATTCCAACGACAATTTTGTTAAAGGACTCCACATATTTTAATTATGATGAAGTTCATGATAAAGCAATGGAAGTGATTGAATATGCATCGAATGATGATTATGAAGCCATTGCCAATATAGGAATTGATGAATTTAAACAGGATTCTGTTAAAGAACAAATGAAAGAGACAATGACTATGATGAAACATGGAGCCTTTTTAAAGATTTCAAGTGAGCAGTATGTAGAGAATTCAACATTGACTTCTAAATATGCAGCTGCTTCGATCACGGTAATGTATGAAGACAATGCGATCACGTATACTTTAGCTTTTGATGAAAATTTGAATCTAAGTGCTTTCTATATGAAATAGAGATGATTTATATGACTTTGATTAAGAAACTTGCATTAACGATAGTTTTATTGAATGTTTTGATATTTTTATTAATTAATTTGATTTATACAGATGATATTTATCTTTTCTATAATGGTGTATCTATGGAGAATAATTTTAATAAACCATTTTTGGCAATCGGCTATCCAATGATTTCAATTTTTATTTATTATTTTCTTTCCCATATGCCGGTATATCTATTTTCAAGTTCAAAAATGGTATGGGCTTTTAAAGGAACGATAGCAGTCTTAGATAATGAGAAAAATAGGAAAATTATTCAAAAAAGAGGAAAAGAATTATTCGAACAAGTAAATGTGTTGATTCAAAGCATAATTCTTATGGCAAGTTTTCAAGTCTTATTTCAACAAAATATCTCCAGTGTTTTTGTGTATAGCTGTCTAGGATTGATAATGGTTGCGATGGTTCGTACAGTTTATCTGATTCATAAAGAAACGATACTTTCCTGAGGTGTAGAAGTCATGAAGAAAATGATATTTTGTACATTGTTTATAACTGCAGTAATGTCGATTATGATCTTGATCATATATCAAAATGATATAGTGGTGCATTACAATTCACTAGGACAAGCAGATGGTTATGCTCCTGCATATCAGGTGATTTTCTTACCACTATTCGGCGTTTTAATACATTTTTTGTTTTCTAGAATAAACAAGAGTCACGTGATCAAAGGTGAATCAATTCAATTGTTTCAATATCGTCTTCCTATAATGGTGACAAATAATAATGCAAATAAGGTGCAAAAAGTAATTTCTGATTTTATTTGGAGCATTGATTTAGTGATTCAATTGATCATGTTATGGGTAACATTTATATTATTGATTCAAAAGAATATATGTTCATGGATGGGGTATATCTTTATTCTATTTATAGTTTTAAGTTTGATTTTATTTATATATCGTCTATATCGATATACATATCGATTCGATTAGGAGGATTTAATATGAGGATCGAATTAATCACAGGTTTATTATTTTTAGCGCTAGGTATTTTATTTCTTTTGGGTAAAGGTAGTTTTCTGATTGCAGGATATAATACTTCCAGTAAAGCAGAGAAGGCTAAATATGATGAAAAGAAGATATGTCGTTATGCTGGTATTGCTATGTTGATAGCCAGCATTGGACAATTTGTCCTTCTTTGGAACAAAAATTTAATGTGGTTAACCTTGCTTGTGAGCTTTATCGCTGTTGCCGTTGCCATTGTTGGTACCAATTTCTTCTCTAAGAAAAAAATTGAGGATATAAATGAAGCAGAAATCAAACCAGATGATAACAATGCCTCTAAGATTGTAAAGATTGGTAGTTTAGTGTTTACTTTGATTATTTTAGCTGGTGCTGGTGGACTTTTATTTGCTGGAGATGTCAGTGTAAGTGTTGGCAAGAATGCAGTAGAGGTCAATGCATTCATGGCCGCAGGTTCAACTGTCAAATATACAGATATAGAAGAAGTGTATTTATCGGATGATGTACATTATGGATCTCGTGTTGGCGGATTTGGTGGATTAAAGATTAGTTCAGGTAATTTTGAAAATGATGAATATGGAAGATATAAACTGTATGTATATAATGACAATGATACTTTAATTGTATTAAAAACAAACGAAGATAAATATATAGTTTTCAACCAATCAAGTCAAAAAAACACAGAGAAAGTGTATGAATCCATTTTAGAGAAGGTGAGTTAAGATGTTTTGGTTTATGCTGTTGATGAATTTGTTGATTCCATTAACGATGGTGTTCGTGGGTATTTACTTTAAAAAAGCAGCATTACCTGAAATTAATCCATTATTTGGTTATCGAACTAGACGTTCAATGGCAAGTTTAGAAGCGTGGCAGTTTTCAAATCGTTTAATGGGCTCGTACTGGTTTAAATATGGATTGGCTTTAAGTATGATTTCGATTATTTTTTCTTTCTTGTTGAAAGACCAAATAGAATATGGCTCCTTATTTATCATGCTTGTTCAGATGTGTGTAATGTTTTATACGATTTATTTGGTTGAAAAAGCTTTAAAACAAAAATTTGGAAATTAAAAAGAACGATCGCTTTGATCGTTCTTATTGTGTTATATAGGCGATGACTAATTTGATCGTGTTTTCAACTCCATCCCAATGTGTTCTCTCCATACCGTGACTAGCGTTGACTCCAGGTCCAACCAGTCCACCTTTAATATTGTTTCCACCTTTTAAGGCGGCTGAAACATCAGAACCATATTGAGGGTAGATATCTACTGCGTATTTTAGATTGTTTTCTTTTGCAAGCTTTATAAGCTTCGATGTGATTTCGTAATCATAAGGCCCACTAGAATCTTTAGCACAGATAGATACATCTTGTTCTGTGCAGGCAAGATCTAATCCTATGCATCCCATATCTACGGCAATGAATTCTTCAATGTCTTTTGGAATCCAACTGGATCCATGTCCAACTTCTTCATATGTACTAAATACAATTTTGATGTTACAGCTAGGTTGTATTTGATGTGTATGTAAATATTCTAACACGCCCATT
The DNA here is from genome assembly GCF_000469305.1 of Faecalitalea cylindroides ATCC 27803. Taxonomy (GTDB): domain Bacteria; phylum Bacillota_I; class Bacilli_A; order Erysipelotrichales; family Erysipelotrichaceae; genus Faecalitalea; species Faecalitalea cylindroides. The sequence continues at coordinate 15,950 of NZ_KI270979.1, read as the reverse complement.
AAAGCACTGGCAGAAATCTTATCATCCAAAAATCTAGATTTGATAAAGCCGCTTTCGGTGACTGTAAATTTAGGTTCAATGGCAATGATATCACCATTTTGGATACCTAGTTTTTCCGTATCTTCTTTTGAGTAAACAATTTCATCAATGCGAATTTCCATTGTGTCTTCTTTTCTTGGCGCGCTGGTCGCATCTGGGAATACATGGGCTGCTGGAGTTGTCGATAAAATCGTTCCAGTGTAGATTTTACCTTCGCGTGTCAAAATGCGACAATATTCACCGTCCAGTGTTGGCAGCATTGGTCCACCAATTCGTGTGAAGGCAAGTTTACCATCACTTTTGATTGAACGGACCATAAGTCCTAATGTGTCCACGTGAGCACTTAATCCTATTGTGTGGCTTGTGTCTTTGCCAGGTATGGAAACAATCAGATTTCCTTTATTGGATAGGGTTGTTTCAAAGTTAAACTTGGCAATATTTTCTTTTAGATAATTGATAGCTGATTTAGTATAGCTGCTTGGTGAATCAATGTTAATTAACTCATTGGCAACTTTCAGCACATATTCTTTGTTTATTGATTCCATTTCGAAATACCTCCGTTACTAGTATATAACTTTTTTGAATATTTCTATAATAAAAAAAATATTATTCTAGCGTTAAATGATTTTATTATGGAGTATAATAGAAATGAAAAACTATTACATATGAATAATGATCATGAATATTTAAAGAAAGTTACAATAGGTATTCCGAAAAAACATAATGCGACAATTTATCTTAGTGAATATGATCCAAATTGGCCTTTGGTTTATAAACAACTTTCAAAGGAAATTCAATCGGTTTTACAAGAGAAAGTTATTTTGATCGAGCATGTGGGATCAACGTCTGTACCAGGTCTTTGTGCCAAGCCAATCATAGATATTTTATTAGAGGTCGAAAATAGTGCTAATGAAAACCAGTATGTTTCTAAATTAGAAAGTATAGGGTATGTATTGAAAATCAGAGAACCTGATTGGTATCAACATCGTTGTTTCAAACATTTTGATCCTGAAGTGAATTTACATGTGTTTTCTAAAGACTGTAAGGAATCAAAACGAATGATTTGGTTTAGAGATCATTTAAGAAATAATGAAGCAGATCGAACACTTTATGCAAATGCAAAAAGAGAATTAGCTTTGCGAAAATGGGAATATATTCAAGATTACGCAGACGCGAAGAGTCGTGTTGTATCGAATATAATGTCACATATGGAGGTGTTATCATGAGTGAAAAAATTATTACGATTACGCGTGAATTTGGTAGTGGAGGACGAACAATAGGGAAAAAAGTAGCCCGAAAACTGGGCATTCCTTGTTATGATGAAGAACTGCTGGAAAAGATGGTTAAAGAAAGTGGGTTCGTCAAAGAATATATTGAAGAACAAAGTGAAGATAGTGTTGGATGGTTAAATTCTATTCTTTCTTATAATGGTCTTACTATGACGAATCAAGATAAGCTTTGGATCATTCAACAAAATCTGATCTTAGATTTAGCACAACAAGGTTCATGTGTAATTGTTGGACGTTGCGCTGATTACATTTTAAGAGACGAAAATATTTTAAGCGTTTTTATCCATGCGGATATGGAACATCGTGCCAATCGTATCGTTACAGAATATGGAGAAAGAGAACAGTCTCCTCAGCAACGATTGAATGACAAAGATCGACGTAGAGCGGCTTATTATCGTTTCTATACAGATATGAAATGGGGTAAGGCGCAAAACTACCATTTGTCCTTAGACAGTGGAAAATTTGGGATCGATAAATGTGTCGATATAATCATTTCAGCTTTTCAGGATTGATCATTCATGATCGATCCAAAGTTCAGGTAAAAGCTCTTTTAAAGGTATTTCTTTGAAATCAGGCAGGATGATCAAAGTGTTTAAATTATCTTTATTCACTTGTATCATAAACTCTCGGCATCTACCGCAGGGAGGAAGGATGTTACCGTTTTTGTAGACGGCTATCAGTCGTTTGATTTTCATTTCGCCATGTTTAAGCATGTCGGCTATAGCAGCCTGTTCCGCACAAAATCCCAAGTTGCAGGCAAGGTCTATATTGATACCAGTATAGATATTGCCACTTTCGCTTTCTAAAGCACAGCCAACTTGTCCACATTCGCCATCATGTTCCAGCGTTAAATGTTGAATCGTATTTTTTGCGATAGTATAAAGTTCAGTCTTAGTCATATTTAGTATCTCCTGAAATTATTTAAATATAATTGTGAGATCAATACAAGGTAAAGTGTGAAAAACATTTTTAAAAAATTGTGTTATAGTTTTTCCATCAATAATAAGGAGAATTGTATGGTTAGAGATATTGTGAAAGATACATTTATTTTGAGTCGAATTTCTGTGTTGGCTAATAAAGATGATTTATCAATTGCTCAGGATTTGATTGATACTTTAGAAGCACATAAAGAAAGTTGTGCTGGTATGGCAGCTAACATGATTGGCTTTCATAAAAGAATCATTGCCTTTCAGGATGAGGGAAAGATCGTAGTGATGCTTAATCCGGAAATAATAAAAAAAACACAAATCTACTCAGCAAAAGAAGGATGTCTATCTTTATCTGGTCAAAGAGAAACAAAACGATATCGAAGTATCAAAGTTCGTTATTTAGATATGCAGATGAAGATAAAAATAAAAACATTTAAGGATTTTACAGCGCAAGTCATTCAACATGAAATTGATCATTGTGATGGTATATTGATCTAGCATTTCATCTTGAGATGATTTGCCTTTTTTTAGTTTACAATATCGTGTATCGATATTATAATGAAAGTGAAGATATCGAGTGTCGATATTAGATGAAGAAAGAAGTGATTCTATGGCAAAAGAAACTTTGGAAATACTAACAGAATCTATGTTTTATGTGTTGATGGCGCTTTTAAAACAACCAAAATGTGGAACGGAAATTGCGCAGTTTGTTTTAGAAAAAACAAAAAAAAGAGTGGAAATTGGTCCGGGAACTCTGTATACGATCTTATCTAAATTTGAACAGTCTGAATATATTGAAGAGATTGCCGTTGAAGGAAGAAAACGAACGTATCAGATCACGGATATAGGTAAAAAAGCTTATGTAAAAGAAAAAAGCAGACTTTATCAAATGTTGGATGATGCGGCTGCGGAGGAAATGTCATGAAAAGAAAATATCGATTAATGCGTGTCATGATTTATGAAAGAAAAGCTTTGGAAAATTATATAAATTCTATGGCTAAAGACAATTGGCACGTGGATAAACTAGGATTAAATTATATTCGTTTTGAAAATAGGGAAGATTCAATTCATTATGTAGTTGTCTTAAATGGGGATATAGAAGAGAAAGATATGATGTATGAAACGAATGCACAGAAGAAATTAAGATCTTTTATGGAAGATTTTGATTTAAATTTTGTGTGTTCAAATGGAATGTTCCAAATATATTCTTCAAGACAAGATTTGGATATCTATACGGATGAGCAGACGGAGTTATCAACGATTTGTTAAACAAAAATTAAAAACGGATATCCTTCATGCTACCACTGGGCCTTCTTGTGGCTGGCTATTGTAGTTGCAGGAATTTGGGCGATGTATGCTGGGATGCTTTCATTAAATAGCAATGCCAATCTTGCAAAAGCATTATTGATCTTGGTCTCTTTTTTTGGATTTATATTTGCGACCCGAGAAATTATAACACTATATCGATACAAAAAAAGACAGATACTTCAAGATGATCCAGGTGTATTTCATACAAGATGGTGCTTTTCTGTAATGGTGATTCTCAGTATATTGCACATGACTTGTTTTTTGGAATTTAAGTATTTGTTCTTTCTTTCTTATATATTTTTAGGAAAGTATATAATTTTTCCGTTATTAAAAACGGTATCAGAAGAAACAAAAGAAAAAGTATTTTTTGGACTATTGATCATATTAACGATCATCGTTTGTCTATAAGATAATAATTAAGAAGCCTTAATATTCGACTTTATGTATGAAAAGTGAGAGAATAGGGAAGCAGGAGGAATTTATGCATACAATTAAATGTCCAAATTGTCATACGATGTTTGAACTGGATGATTCTATTTATATGGATATCGTTAAACAGGTTCGTGATGAAGAATTTGAAAAAGAAAAGAAATCTATTGAGAGTTATTATAATGAAAAAAGCCAAAGCATGGTCAATGAAGCTAGAAGCGATTTAGAAAAAGAGATTGTTTTGTTGAAATCACAAATCAATGAGATGAAAAATACAGCATCTGTCGATAAAGAATTGGCAATTTCCAAGGCTCGTTTAGAATTCGATGAACGACTTAATGAAAAAGAAAAGATGATTCAAAAACTTGAAAGTCAGATCAAAGAAAATGAAGTCAAGGCAAAATATGAATTAACTCAACAAATATCTGAACTAACAAATCAATTAACGTCGCAAAAGACACAAGCCAAGCTTTTGGAGACAAATTTAAAAGAGAAGTATGAAACTCAATTAAAACTAAAAGACGAACAAATTGCCTACTACAAAGATTTTAAAGCAAAACAATCGACCAAAATGGTAGGAGAAAGCCTTGAACAGCATTGTGAAATTCAGTTCAATCAATTAAGAGCGACAGGATTTCAAAATGCATATTTTGAAAAAGATAATGATGCCCGTACAGGCAGTAAAGGGGATTACATTTATCGTGAAAATGATAATCAGGGTAATGAGATCATCTCTATTATGTTTGAAATGAAGAATGAAAATGATGAAACGGCTACGAAAAAGAAAAACGAAGATTTTTTAAAGGAACTAGATAAAGATCGTAATGAAAAGCATTGTGAATATGCAATCCTTGTTTCTTTGTTGGAACCGGATAATGAACTGTATAATTCTGGAATTGTAGATAAATCACATCGATATCCAAAAATGTATGTGATTCGACCACAATTTTTCATTCCAATGATTACTTTATTAAGAAATGCAGCACTAAATTCAATGCAGTATAAACAGGAACTGGCGATTGCGAGGGCTCAAAATATTGATATTACACATTTTGAAGAGAATATGATGAAGTTCAAAGAAGGATTTGCGCGAAATTATGAATTGGCCAGTCGTAAATTTAAAACAGCTATTGATGAAATTGACAAGACAATCTCGCATTTACAGAAGACAAAGGATGCTCTGATATCCAGTGAGAATAACTTACGCTTAGCCAATAACAAGGCGGAAGATCTAACGATCAAAAAATTAGTAAGAAATAATCCTACGATGAAAGCAAAATTTGATGAATTAAAAAATGAATGATAATTAAGTTGACAAAAAAGCAATTTGATTTATAATGTGAACGGTTCACAAAGAGAACTAATAGAAAGAGTGTATATGAAAGATTTCAATGAAGAACTTTTAGATGCCTGGTTAAATTTAACTGGAGCTATTAATAATGAGAAAATTGTTTCTCAATTACCATATAATGAGGTAATCATCTGCCGAATCTTATATAGAAACCGATCAAAACAGATTACGGCAACTGATTTATGCGAGATGACAAAGATGCAAAAATCTCAAATGAATCGTACGTTGACCTCAATGGAAAATAAAAAAATATTGACTAGAACAAGATCTAGTGGTGATAAGCGAAAAATCTATGTAACTCTAAATGAAGAACAGATCAAAGTCTACGAAGATGAACATGAACGGATTTTAAAAATCGTGGACAAGTTGATTGAACGGGTTGGTAAGGAGAATGCACAAAAGGCATTGGAGTTGTTCGAATTGATTGCTCATATCGCTAAAGAGGAGATTAAATGATACGCTTATTAGTGGATTCATCAGCTGATTTTTCAAAAGCAGAAATAGAAGAAAAAAAACTGTTATTTGTTCCTTTACAAGTGACGATTGAAGACAAAAACTATTTAGATGGTATTGATATTTTTACAAATGAATTTTATGAGAAGATGATCGCAACAGATGGTTTCTTTAAAACAAGTCAACCATCACCGCAGCAGTTTCTTGACCATTTTCAAAAAGCAAAAGAAAACAATGATACATTAATTTGTGTTTTGATTTCAAGTGCATTAAGTGGAACGATTCAAAGTGCAATACTTGCCAAAAATATTGTTGAATATGACAATATCTATATTGTTGATGCTCTAACTACCACAGTAGGTATTCGAGTGATGATCGATAAGGCGATAGAAATGATCAAAGAAGGCAAAGAAGCAAAAGAAATCGTAACTTACCTTGAGGAAATGCGTTCACATATCAAAATTCTTGCAGCTGTCGATACACTTGAATATTTATGTAAGGGTGGTCGTGTTTCTAAGACTACGGCTGCCATTGGAGAGATGGCAAATATCAAGCCAATCGTTACAGTGAGTTTAGATGGAAAAGTAGATGTCATTGGAAAACGTTTAGGAATCAATAAAACCATTAGCTATATTTGGAGTAAAATGGAAGAATTTAAGATTGATAAAAACTATCCGATTTACTCTTTGTTTACATATGGCACAGAAAATTGTGAGAAACTGGAAGCTCGCTTTGAAAAGAATGGTATCAAAGCTTCTGGTAGATTACAAATAGGGCCTACAATTGGAACCCATGTTGGACCAGGCGCATTTGGTGTGTGCTTTGTGGAAGAATTCTAAAAGACCTTTTGAGGTCTTTTTTTATGGGGTCTTGGTTTAAAAGAATGATAAGATAGTTATCAGAATAATATATTTAGAAAGTAAGAGGAATGTCATGAGGAAAAGATATAAGGTTGCCTTTATTTGTGTACATAATTCTTGTCGAAGTCAAATTGCAGAAGCGTTAGGGAAGTATTATGCCTCAGATGTGTTTGAAAGTTATTCGGCAGGCACTGAAACGAAACCTATGATTAACCAGGATGCCGTTCGTATCATGAAAGAGCTTTATGGTATTGATATGGAAAAGAGTCAGCGAAGTAAACTGTTATCTGATATACCTCCTGTGGATGTAGTGATTACCATGGGGTGCAATGTACATTGTCCCTATCTGCCTTGTTCTCTTAGAGAGGACTGGGGTTTAGTGGATCCAACTAGAAAAAGTGATGAAGAATTTATTAAGGTTATTGAAGAAATAGAAACTAAAATCTTGGAATTAAAGAGAAAACTTAGTGTATAGAAATCGGCATATATATTATCAATGCAACTTTTCTTAAGTCGTTCTTAATGTGTGTACAAAAGTGAAAAATGTATATGAAGGCATAAAAATTTATGTTAGATTTACAATCTTTCATGTATAATAAAATCATAAAAGTATTAAAAGCAGTAAGGAGGTTTTATCATGAAGTATGCTGCTGCAGTGGATATCGGAAGAGTAAAAGTTCAAGTGGCTCTTTTCGACGAATCGTATAATATCGTAGATCATCAAAGTTTTGATAGCTGTATCGATGATCCAAACAAAACTTTAGATGAGATTGCCAGTCGTGTTTTGAAGTTTACTAAGACGATTTGTGGTATTGGAATTTCATGTCCGGGAATTCTGGATGCGATGAAAGGTACTCTGCTTTATACACCAAATTTAGGTGATAAATGGTGCGGTCTTCATGTTACGGAAGCTTTATCTAAGCGTACGGGCTTACCTGTATATTTGGAAAATAATGCAAATCTTGCCGGCCTGGCTGAAGCTGTTATTGGAAAGGGGAAGGATTGTAAAGTGATTCAATTCTTGCGCCTTTCAACAAATGTTGGAGCTGGTTTGATCATTGATAAGAAAATTTTTAAAGGAGCTCATGGCTTTGCCAATGAATTCTCTCCAATCCGCATAACCTCTTCTTCCGGGAAAGAGTCGGATAAAATTGGAAATCATATTTCAGAAACTGGAATTCTTGATAAAGCAAAAAAAGCTGGTTTAACTGCAGAAACTGTAAAAGAAGTGGATGACTTGGCTAAAGCAGGAAATGAGAAAGCAGTTTTGATCATGAAAGAAGCCAAAGAGCATTTAGCAAATTTGATCAATGCCATCATTGCTTTTGCTGATCCGGATATGGTGGTACTTGGTGGCTCGGTTCCTTTTGAAATTGAAGGATTCACTGAAGAAATTGAGGAAATGGTAAAATCGCAAATGCCAGAAGTAGTTTGTCCTATGGTTAGAATCTGTCGTTCTGGATTAAATGAAAATAGCAACCTTATCGGTGCTTGTAATTTGGCTTTTTCAAAAGAAGTATATGGTTCAAGATAAAAAAGAAAATCAGGAAGTTGAATGGCTTTCCTGATTTTTTTGTGCAATTTTTTTTAATTTTTGAACAATTTGTTTAGCTCTTTTTAAGTCCTCTTTAAATTGTTGATTATGTTGGATCACAGGTTCTTTTGAAATATAAACATAGACAGGATCTTTATTTAATAATTTAATTTCAATGCCTATATACACCTTCTTCATCTCGATAAATAAACTGTTATTGAAGGTGGAAATCAAAACTCTGTGGGAGAACATCTTGGATTTTCCTTTGTATGGCGCGTGTTCATATAGAATTTGACTTTTTATGATATCTTTGTAGGTATATGTGCCTATGCTTCCATCGAATATCTGGATCGTTTGATTTTGAGGATCAAAAAGAATGTCCTGTCTCGGGTTCATAATGATGCCTCCTCTCTTTTAGTATAACAAAAAAAGCGTGTATTAAACACGCATATCAATAGAATAGTTGTAAACCAATATAAGCTATCAATGCCATAGCAATTAAGAAACCAAGCCCATATGGAAGGATCTTAGATAATAAGATTGAATCCTTTCCTTTTTGATCAACCGAGCTTAATGCGATTGCAATACTTTGTGGAGAAAGCATTTTACCAGCTGCAACACCTAGTGAGTTTAAAGCAACAATCCAATATGGATCTGCATTTAATGAAACGGCTGCATTTTGTTGAACAGCACCAAATAAAACACCTGAACTTGTTCCTGAACCAGTAACGAAAGTACCTAGACATCCAAGGCAAGGAGCAACGAATGGATAGAAACTTCCGGTAACCGCAATCGCAAATGTTGCGATGGAAGCAATCATACCGGCATATCCCATGATCTTGGCACAACCCAGAACGCATAACATAGTAATGATGGTTTCTTTCATCTGTTTTAAAGTAGCAATAAAAACTTCTTTAAAATCATTGAAAGAGGCTTTTTGAATTAATCCTCCTAAAATAGCAGAAAGGAAGATCCAAACTCCAGCTGTATTGATCCATGTAAATGTCATCGCATTTGGATTTTCTCCGGAGTACACATAGATTGTAGAAGCAAACTGTGCTAAAAAATCATTTACCGGCGCAATCAATTTTGATGTTGATAACAAGAAAATAAATATGAAAATGAAAGGACTGCAGCTTTTTAAAGCGTCTTTTGCGTTAATTGAATGTTTTTCCACTTTCATCTCATATGCAGGATCTGTTTTCTTTTTAGAGGCAAGTAGGACTGTAACCAATAAAGAACAAACACTTCCTACAACAACAGCAAGTTCAGCCCCCACAAAATAACTGACGGCAAGCTGCGGAATGACAAAACTGATACCAGTTGCCAAAGTGATTCCAGTTACACCTTTTAAAGCTTTAGGACCTTTTCCAGTGACCATAACGATCAAGAAAGGAATAACCAGCATAAATGGTGCAAGCTGTAAAGATGTAATGAAAGAAAGTTGCGTATTTTCTAACCCAACTAGATTTGCCAAAGTTACAGTTGGAATACCAATTGATCCAAAGGGCGTAGGAGCACCGTTGGCAATCAAACAAACTAGGCAAGAGAAAATTGGATCAAATCCAAGTGTCAATAACATTCCAGCTGGAATAGCAATCGCTGTTCCAAACCCAGCCATACCTTCCATAAATCCGCCAAAACACCATGCGATCAATAATACAAGGATACGTTTGTCGTTTGAAACGGATGTAATCATTTGTTTGATGACATCAATACCACCTGTTCTTAATGACAAGTTATATGTAAATACTGCTGCAATAATAACGACGACGATAGGCCAAATTGCCATTAGGATACCCTCAAGAGCAGCCGTTAAAACTTCCATTGCAGGCAATTGCCAAACAATAAAGGCTAAAACACCAGCTACGATCAGACTGCCCAATGCAGCTTTATAAGTTGGCATCTTCAAAACAGTTAAGGCAAATATCAGCCATAAAATCGGGCATAAACCCAGAATAAAATATAAAAGTTCCATAATTTAATCCCTCTTTCTTGAGCATTATATCAGAAAAAATAGATAGTTAAAAAAAATTGCAATATTTTTTAAAAATTTATGGATAATACAGCCAATTTGATGTATTATAGTGGTACAAAGTAGCGGTTTGTGTCAGAAAGTGGGGGTGATGGCACGTGTTTATGGGGGAATATGCACATAATATTGATCGTAAGGGGCGATTGATTATGCCTGCAAAATTTCGAGAAGAACTAGGTGAACACGTTGTCGTCAATCGAGGCTTAGATGGCTGCTTGTATGTGTATACTGTTGAACAATGGCAGGCAGTATATGAAAAACTTTCCACTTTACCATCAACGAATAAGGATGCTCGTATGTATCAACGTATGATGTTATCAAAAGCGGCAGAGTGTGAAATGGATGGACAGGGAAGAATATTGATACCATCTTCTTTAGTGGCGTTGGCTGGCCTTGAAAAAGAATGTTTGATTATTGGGGTTGCCAATCACTTGGAGATTTGGTCAAAAGAAAGATGGGAACGTTTGGAAGAAGAACAGAGTGCATCTTTTGAAGAAGCAGCTGAACATCTTTCCGGCTTGATGGGTTAGTTATGGAACATGTTAGCGTATTACTAAATGAATCTATAAAAATGCTTCAAATCAAAGATGATGGTGTCTATGTGGATTGCACACTTGGTAGAGGGGGCCATAGTAGTGAAATCTTAAAAAGATGTGCCAAAGGTTATTTATATGCGTTTGACTGCGATCAAAACGCAATTGATGAAAGTACACCTCGACTTCAGAAAATAGGGGATAACTTCACTTGTATTCATGATAGTTTTGAACACCTGAAAGAACAATTGGATTCATTGAATGTAGATAAGGTTGATGGAATCTTGTTGGATCTAGGGGTTTCCAGTCCACAGTTCGATGATGCAAAAAGGGGATTTAGTTATCGATTTGATGCAAGATTGGACATGCGCATGAATCAGGAACAAAAATTGGATGCCTGGACAGTGGTCAATGAATATTCATTGGAAGACCTATGTCGTATATTGAAGGATTATGGTGAAGAACCATTCGCTTATAAAATTGCATCCAAAATTGTAGAAAAACGGAAAATGAAGTCGATTGATACGACATTTGAGCTCGTAGATGTTATTAAATCAGCACTTCCCAATGCAGTATTAAGAAAAAAGGGACATCCAGCCAAACAAAGTTTTCAGGCAATACGAATGGAAGTAAATCAAGAACTTCCACAGTTGGAGGTTGTTTTAAAAGAGGGGTTAAAACGATTGAAACCACATGGCCGAATGTGTGTGATCACATTTCATTCTTTAGAAGATAGGATCGTAAAGAAAATCTTTAAAGAAGTGGCAGTGCCAAAAAAAGTGGATAAAAGATTGCCGAGTCTTGGGATAGAAAATTTAGAATATCAACTTGTGAATAGGAAACCGGTGCTGGCTTCGAAACAAGAATTAGATACGAATTATCGTGCACATAGTGCCAAATTAAGAGGGATAGAAAGGAATGAGTGCAATGGACAAGAAACGAATTAATAAAAAACATAATAGAAAGCCAAAGATTCGTCCGGAATCTTTGTTGTGCATTGCGTTTGCTCTTTCTTTCTGTTTTTATTGTGTTACTAAGATTGGATTGAATTCTTATAACATCACCTTATCTGTAGAAGATCAAAAATTAGCGGCTGAAGTAGAAGAAAAACAGCAGCAGATTGATGAACTTCAAAGTGAAGTAAACAACTTGGAAGATAAGACTAGAGTACTTGGTATGTTAGGTGATGAGGTTAAGGATAATCAGGATAATGTTTACATCATTGATTAATAATGTATAATTAATTATTAGAAGGATTGATGTGAATGAGTGTTAAAAAAAGCAATAAACAGCTTTATAGAGTAATACAAATCATGACTTTAACGGGAACATTAGTAGTTGCTAATGTTCTTTTTACCATGGTCACACATAGACATATTTGGTCTGGGCAGGATGTTTTGGATACACAAATTGCCAGCAGTATTGTTAATACAAGCGTAGAGGCAAAGCGTGGTACAATCTATGATAGAAATCACAATGTAATTGCACAGGAAGTGACGGCATATACTGTTGTAGCTTATTTGGATGATAGTTTGGAAGATGAGGATGGCAACCCGGATTATGTCAAAGATGCTGACTATACAGCCAAACAATTAGGTACTGTTCTAGATAATATTAATGAGGAAAAAGTTGCTAAGATCATAGAGGATGCAATTGATGATGAGCGTTCACAAACAGAATTAGGTACGGGAACAAAACGCTTGGATAAAGATACAATGGAAAAAATAAAGGATCTAAATCTGCCGGGAATTGACTTTATTGAAACGACAAATCGTAATTATCCAACTACACCTTTTTCTAGCAATTTAATTGGATTTGCAGCTTATGATGAAGAAAAAGAAAAAATTTCTGGTGTTATGGGTCTAGAACAGACACTGGACGAATATCTGAGTGGAAAAGATGGACAGGTTCAGTATCAACAAACAGTAGATGGTTCTATATTGCCAGGAACTACGCAAGTTTTTGAGGAAGCTGAAGATGGAAAAGATGTGGTTTTAACATTAGATGCTTCTTTACAAAGAACGGTAGAAGAACAGATGCAGATCACAATGGAACAAAATAATGCAGAAGCTGCCTGGTGTGCAGTCATGGAAGTTGAAACTGGAAAGATCCTAGCTTGGGCTAGTTATCCAACTTTTGATCAAAATAAGCACCTGGAAATACCAAGTTATCAAGATCGGATTTCCCAGGCGGTTTATGAACCTGGTTCTGTTATGAAACCATTTACTTATGCAATTGCCTTAGATACGGGTGTTTTTCCACGAAACACAACTTTCAGAGCTGGAACATTTACATATACTTTTGACCCAAATACAAATAAGATCACTCGCGTTGCTAATGGAACTGAAACAGCATATCCACCAATTTCCGATGCCTTAGAAGAAGATTTTGGTGTAATTACATTTGAACAAGGTCTTGCATTCTCCAGTAACGTAGGTATTTGTGAATTGTTATCAAATTATGTAAACTATAATCAATATGTAGATTATATGGATAAATTCGATTTCTTTAAATATGTTGACAGCCCATATGTTTCAGAATCTTTGGGCGTAAACAATATTGCAAATTTACCACAGGATTACTTGTCCAGTGGATTTGGTCAATCAAGTTCAATTACTATTTTGCAACTATTGCAAGCTTATACTGCAATATTCAATGGTGGAACGATGGTTAAACCATATGTTGTGGATTCAATTGTAGATTCCACAACTGGAGAAGTCGTCGAAGAATATGATACAGAAGTTGTTGGAACCCCAATTTCAGAAGATACAGCTAACCAGGTCGTTGATCTAATGGAAGGGGTTCTACAAGATGGAGCAAGTGGTGCACGTTTTCGAATTGATGGTGTTGATATGGCCGCTAAGACAGGTACAGGTGAAATTTATAATGAAGAAACAGGAGTATATGATAAATATAAATACACGTCTTCAATTATGGCAGCAGCTCCATCATCAGATGCGAAGATCATGGTCTACTATGGAATGGTTTCAACTAACTATGTTAACTATTCAGCGGAACCATTTAAGCAGATCATGCAGGCAGCATTGATCGCAAATGGTATTTCTGGAAGTGAATCAGATACATCATCTGAAGAAGAAACTTACGAAAAATGGGAAACCTACGCTATGCCGGGATTAACCAATCACAGTTTAACTTATGCAAATAACAAATTAGCTGATAAAAAAGTCCATGTCACAGTGATTGGGGATGGACAAAATGTTGTGGATCAATACCCAGCTAAAGATAGCACGATCAATTCCAATGATAGAGTCTTTATTTTGACAGATGGTCAGACAATCACTATGCCGGATATGACAGGCTGGACTCGAAAAGATTTAACAGCTTTCTGGCAGCTGACAGGAATTAGTATTGAAACAACCGGCTATGGAAAGGTAAAATCCCAGAATATCGAAACGGGACAGACAATATCCACAGATACAGAAATCCAAGTGGAATTAGAATAAATTTCATTTTTTCGATAATTTCTTTCATGAATTCTCGAATAATATGATATTATTATACCGAAGTGGTTAAAGGAGAAGTCGAATGAGTAAGAAAAGAGTGTATGCGTCTATTGAAATCGCGGATCAGGAAATTCGTCTTGTTGTATTGGAGATATTTGAATCGCGATACAACGTGCTTCGAGTTGAGAGCGTAGCTTGTTCAGGCGTTCAAAATCAAACCATTGTAAACGAAGCCAATGTCGTTAGTGCAATTAGAACGGCAGTTACCAATGCGCAGGCAGCTTTAGGATATAGAATTGAAAGAGTTCTTTTGGCAATTCCTAGTGTTAATGTTATGCGCAGTAATCAAAAAGTGCATGTACAGATCGAAGATGGAACCAAATCAATTCGTTTATTTCACATTCAACAGGGTTACAACAAAGCCATTCAAAAAAAGCTTGGGGATGATGTTGAATTTGTTAATGCGAATCGCATTTCCTATATTGTCAATGGACAGGAAACAAAAAAGATTCCTTTGTCACAGACCTGTGAAGAATTTACTATGGATATAGATCTTCTTTATGCGAATAAAGAGATGATCTATGCTTATGCTCGTTGTATTGAACAGGCAAATTTAGAGATTTTGGATCTATGTTTGGATAGTTATGCGATCGCACAGGAAACAGCTGTGCTAGTTCAGTCCAATGATCGTCCGATCATTCAGTTAGATTTAGAAAAAGATCACTGTACGATGGGTTTCTTTACAAACGGGCGTTTGATTAGTTGTGCTAACCTGGAAAATGGATATAATTCATTTGTTGAAGATATTACGAAAAAGTATCGTCTATCTGATGAAGTAGGATATCGCTTGTTGCAGAATATCTTTTCAGGGAATGAAGACGAAAATTCTGATGTAATCGTTTATATTGAACAAAAAGAAGATATGCGTGTAGAAATTACCGCTAAAGAATTGGCTAATGTTTGTTTACCAAAGATTCGTCAATGGATTGCCAATGTGAATGAAGCTTGTACGCCAATTGTTCGTCAAGGTAATGCAAAATATGTCATTACAGGAAAGGGGAGCAATATCTCTGTTTTGAAAGATATGGATAAAGCGTTTAATGCTGAAGCTCTTATTTATGAAGAACAAAGTATTGGTGCAAGAGATGGCAGCTACGTATGCGGTTTAGGTATGGCATATGCATGGCAGGATATCAATCGTATTCGCCATTCAGATAAAATCAGTGCAAACAACAATGAGTTGGAAGCAAGCATTGATTCGATCAATCAACAGTCAAAAAATGGTGAAGGCGGATTTACAAAAAAATTAAAGAGTGTTATCTTATCTGAAAATGATTAAAGGGGTGTAAAAAATGACAGAATTCAATCAAGTAGCAAACATTAAAGTATTTGGTGTTGGAGGCGGAGGTTCCAATGCCGTTAACCGAATGGTAGCCGATGGGGTAAAAGGTGTAGAATTTTATATCTGCAACACAGATGTGCAGGTAATGAAAAACTCACCTTGTCAGAATAAAATCGTTCTAGGCCGTGAAACAACAAAAGGTCTGGGAGCTGGTGGAAATCCAGAATACGGTCGTAAAGCGGCTGAAGAAAGTGAAAGCGAAATTCGTGAAGCCATCAAAGGTAGTGATATGGTATTCATCACTGCTGGAATGGGTGGTGGAACAGGTACTGGTGCTGCACCGCTAATTGCGAAGATCTCTAAAGAAGAAGGCGCTTTAACTGT
>NZ_KI270978.1 GCF_000469305.1 Faecalitalea cylindroides ATCC 27803 | reverse complement strand
GGAAGCAAGTATCGCATTTAATATTTTTGGTGTAAAAGTAACGCTGACCGGACAAGGTTCGCTTGGAAGTGCGGAAGCAAATTTTGAATATAGCCATCGTAACAGAGAATGGATCATTGGATCAAAACTTGGCTTTATCGCAGGCCTTGGTTTTAAGATACGAGTAAATTATTAGAAAGGAAATTTATGAGAGAATTATTACCACTTGGCAGTGTAGTGGCCTTATATAATGGAACAAAGAAGTTAATGGTCATCGGACGCATTCAAAAGGCAGTAGAATCCGATGAGGTGTATGACTATTCAGCTTGTCTTTGGCCTCAGGGATATATAAACAAAGACTACGTCTATTTATTTAATCAGGAAGATATACGCTGTCTATATCATATTGGACACCAGGATACAGAAGAGTTTAATTTTCGCTTTATACTGGATGAAGAAATGAAAAAAATCGAAAAATAAAGAGTCAGTCGTTATGACTGACTCTCATCTGTTTCGGATAATTCAGGAAATTCAACTAGATATTCTGGATTGTTTTCTCTTAAGTAATCAAATACAGTTTGATCATGAACTGTAAAATTATATTTGTTTAGATAGTATACAAGACACTGTGTGCTAAAGTCTGAACTTGAGCTTAGATTTTCAATGATCTGATCTTTGATGTTTTCGTAATCGTTATCCACTAAAATAGCTACATAAGCTGTTGTCGTTCCACTACCGCTCTCAGATTTGAAAACTTCATCGGCAACACCAGCATCTTCCTGTTTATACATTGTGTTGATCAAACGTGTTGGAAGATCTGTGGACTGCGTTGTAATAAGAACTTCTTCATTTGAATAGCTAGCAGAATCACTGGAATACTCTTCGTAGACCTTATCCAGTTCTGTTCCATCTTGAACCGCTTCAAGTGCTTTTTGGGCTGTTTTTTCATCGTCGCACTGAATGATCTTTACAACACTTGGCTTGTATTCACTGCGAATATCTGATTTTGCATCATCAAAGTATTTTTCGGTTAATTTCTCATATTGGGCATTTGGAA
Source organism: Faecalitalea cylindroides ATCC 27803 (assembly GCF_000469305.1). Classification (GTDB taxonomy): domain Bacteria; phylum Bacillota_I; class Bacilli_A; order Erysipelotrichales; family Erysipelotrichaceae; genus Faecalitalea; species Faecalitalea cylindroides. The sequence continues at coordinate 56,867 of NZ_KI270978.1, read as the reverse complement.
TCAAGACTTTATCGATATAATCGTCTTTACCTTCATAACCCGCACTGATCAATTGATCTTCGATATCTGGAGTGTTGCTTTCTAATTCAGCATAGGAATCTTGTGCAGCCTGTTTGATTTCATCGCCACGGCCAATTTCTTCATCTAAAATAGCTTGACGAATCAATTCAACGCTCATGTTGCCACCGCTGGCTGCTTTTAAAAGATCATATAAATCACCTTTTGTGTATGTCGTATCTCCAATTGTCATAATAGATTCGCTGGAATCAGAAACAGTGGATTGGGCACCTCCACAACCTGTCAATAATAAGGCTGTACCTAACAGAAGTAGAGCTTTTCTTTTCATTATTCATTCTCTCCTTTCTGTGTGCTGATATAATCTTCAATTTTCTTCTGAACATCTTCATCGTTAAATTTAATGTCTAAGTTTTTTGCGTTTTCTTCAACGATCGTTACAGATAATCCTTGATTATTTTGTAAGAATGCATATAGCAACTGATCTGTCACATCCTCGTTTTTAGATTCATGGATCTTTTCGATATCTGTTTCATCGACATGAACTTTATATAGGCTGATAGCTCCTGTTGTTGAATCTGTAACAGTGATCCAGTCACTTGTTTGTCCTTTTTCCAACTCAAGTGCAGCTGAGATCACACTAGAATCGAGTGTAGTTGAAGAACTGGAAGAATTCGAATCGATATATCCATAGAAACCATCATTAGCTGCGGTTGTCTCATCTTCTGAGAATGCGGTTGCGGCATCCGCAAAGCTTCCGTCTTCTAGAGCCTGATCAATATTGTCTTTCTTTTTCTGTTCATCATCTGTTAATTCATCTGCGTCTGTTACACTCATAGAGATGATCGATACAGTTCGAGGACTGACACTTTCTACAGCTTTCTTATATTCGTCAAAATGTTCATCGACATAAGCTTTATTCATTTCTTTTTCTTTTACGCTGGTAAGGCAATAATCATCCAAGTCATCAATAGACTTATAGCCATAACTAGCTAATTCAGCTGCAAGACTTGCTTCATAATCGGTGCTGTTTGATTGTGCATTAGTACGAATTGTAGATTCAAGGGTGCTTGCGTCTTCTCTTAAGCTGTCTGTTGTTTCAATTGTCTGGTTAATAACAGCATTGCGATACATATTGTATAAAAGCGTACTGTCAAAACTTTCAAGTTCATTATAAAGATCGTCAGCCGTAACATCTGTACCATCAATGCTTGCGACAACTTCTTTACCATCCATTGTTTTACCAGATACGTTATAACGATTGGCATCAAAAATAAAGTATCCAATAAATGAAATTAGAATAACGGCAATTACGACAACAAACCAGTTATTCCTTAAAAATTCACCCATATTAGTTCCTCCTTTGAAAATCTTCTAAATTATACGAAAAATCGCTATAAATTGCAATGAAACCCCAAATCGTATTAATTGAGATTTAAAGGAAAGTTTGTTATTATAGTATAACGAAAAGAGGAATACATATGTCAGAATTAGTGATTAAAGATCTACATGTTTCTGTAGAAGATAAAGAAATATTAAAGGGCTTGGATCTAACGATCAAAAGCAAAGAAAGACACGCTCTAATGGGGCCAAACGGAAATGGGAAAAGTACTCTATTAGCTGCCATTATGGGAAATCCAAAATACACTGTCACAAAAGGATCAATTGAACTTGATGGACAGGATGTTTTAAACATGGAAGTGGATGAGCGCAGCAAGGCTGGTTTATTTTTGGGAATGCAGTACCCTAGTGTAGTTTCCGGGGTAACCAATTCAGATTTTTTAAGAAGTGCCATCAATGCTCGTCAGGAAAAACCTATCTCTTTATTCAAATTTATCAAAGAAATGGATAAAGCAATCGAACAGTTGCAGATGAAACCGGATTTGGCTCATCGCTTTTTAAATGATGGTTTCAGTGGTGGTGAAAAGAAACGTAATGAAATCGTTCAGATGATGATGTTAAAACCATCAATTGCGATGTTGGATGAAATTGATTCTGGTTTGGATGTGGATGCCTTGAGAATTGTAAGCGATGCGATCATCAAAACGCAGGAAGAAACAGATATGGGCTTATTGATCGTGAGTCATTATGCTCGCTTCTATGAATATTTAAAGCCAACTCATGCACATGTTTTATTGGATGGAAAAATTGTTGTGTCTGGACAAGCAGATCTTGTTGATAAAGTTGATCAGGAAGGCTATGAATGGATCGAAAAAGAATTTGGTGTTTTTGCTAATAAGGAAGATAAAAAACAACCAATTTCTCTTGGTTCATGCGCCGTTAAAAAGGTGGCGTAGTTATGGAAAGAACATTTCAGGATACATTTAAAGAACAATTAAGTTCTACAAATGAAAAAACAATTCTAAATGTCCTTTCTCAAGCTTCAGGATCTTTGTTTTATGAAATTACAGAAGCAACTGATATAGATTTAGAGATTTGTATTGAATCCTCTGCTAATCTAAAGCTTTTTGTATTGAATCAATCCAATGGGGATGTAAATCTGAACTTAACGATCCACGTTGATCAGGATGCAACTTGCCAGATGGGTCTATTGGATCTTCAAGATGGCAAATTCAATTGGAAACAATATGTGGATTTAAAGAAAGCAGGAGCAGAGTTTAGTATTTTATCTGGCCAGTTGTGTATGCCGGATACGACAAAGATCTGTTCAATGGAAGTATGCCATGAAGATGGCAATACATTTGGACAGATGCAGAACTTTGCGGTTCTTTTTGATCGTGCTCAATATGAAATGGTTGCCAATGGAAATATCAAAAAAGGATGTGCCCAGGCACAGTCTCATCAGACAACAAGAGTTTTAACATTAGGAAAAGACCATACTGCAAAAGTGATTCCTTTGTTGTTGATTGATGAAAATGAAGTAAAGGCAAGCCATGCTCTTTCAATTGGACAGCCAGATGAGGAACAACTTTATTACTTATGTTCAAGAGGTCTTTCTAAACAACAGGCGATGGGTCTGTTGAGCGTTGGGTATTTCTTGCCCGTTCTTGATCTTGTCGAAGATAAAGAACTTTACGAATCCTTAAGAACCTACATGGAAAGCAAGGTGGGATTATATGGACGTCAATAAGATCCGTGAAGATTTTCCCATCCTTTCAAGAAAGATGAATGATAAACCTTTGGTTTATCTTGATAATGGGGCAACTACACTTAAACCTCAATGCGTAATTGATGCAGTATGCAATTATTATACATACCTTGGAGCAAATGCTCATCGAGGCGATTATCAGATGAGTGCTCAAGTGGATGAAGCATTTGAGAATGCTCGTATCACAGCTCAAAAGTTCATTAATGCCAAATATAAAGAAGAAATCGCTTTTACATCAGGTTCTACGATGGGATTAAATGAAATTGCGATCATGTTGACACAACAGGTATTAAAGTCTAATGATGTTGTATTAACTTGTGAGAGTGAACATGCTTCAAATATCCTTCCCTGGCAGCAGGCTGGAATAGCTAAAAATATCCAAGTAGAATACATAGAACTTGATCATGAAGGTAAAGTTACGATCGAGGCGGTTCAAAACGCTATTCATGATGGTGTTAAGATCATTACTTTGGCACATGTTTCAAATGTATTAGGCTTTGAAGCTCCTATTGAAGAAATTTGTAAGTTAGCTCATGAAAAAGGCATTATCGTTGTGGTTGATGGAGCGCAGAGCACCCCTCATATCGACATTGATGTACAAAAGCTGGATTGTGATTTTTTTGTGTTCAGTGCACATAAATTGTGTGGTCCAACAGGTGTTGGTGTGATGTATGGAAAGAAAAAATGGATGGATATGCTTGAACCGGTTTTCTTTGGTGGAGAAAGCAATGCTCGTTTCAATAAATGTGGTGACTTGATTTTGAAAGAGAGTCCACTTAAATTTGAAAGTGGGACCCAGCCAATTGAAGGTGTGATTGGGATGGCTGCCGCTATGGATTACCTACAAAAAATTGGCAAGGATAATATCCATGCCCATGAAGTGATGTTAAAAGAGTATTTCTTGGAACAAGTCAAAGATTTAGACAAAGTAATCATATATAATGCGAATGCTAAAAGCGGAATATGTACCTTTAATATCATGGATAAAGGAAAGATGTTGTTTGCACAGGATGTAGCTGGATACTTAGATTCACTTGGAATTGCAGTACGATCAGGACAACACTGTGCTAAATTATTGCCGGATATATTACATACGCCGGGAACGTGTCGAGCCAGCTTCTATATCTACAACACAAAAGAAGATGTCGATAAGCTCGTTGAAGGATTAAAGAATGCCACAATTGAAAATTGTGTAAATATTTTCTTTTAAAGGAGGCAAAAGTTCTATGGCTTTAGATCCAACAATTTTAAGAGATATAATCATGGATCACTATGAATATCCTAGAAATAAAGAATTAACAGAAAAAGATGGATACATGTCTAGACACATGGCTAGTGATTCATGTATTGATGATATAACAGTACAGTCAAAGATTGAAAATGGGATTATTGAAGATGTACGTTTCGATGGAGTTGCCTGCACGATTTCGACTGCATCCACTTCTATCATGACGGAACTTGTCAAAGATAAGTCCATTGAGGAGGCCAAAGAAATCATCGATAACTATTTTAAGATGATCGATCAACAGGAATATGATGAAGATCTTCTAGAAGAAGCTGTTGCTTTTTCAGGAGTAGGAAAACAGGCAAATCGTATTAACTGTGCTACGATTGGTTGGAAAGCCTTACGTGATATGATCAATGAAAGTGAGGAGAAAGACCATGAGTGATTCAAAGAACCTGGATTTGAAGAATGAATACGAATATGGTTTTCATGACGAAGACGTCAGTGTCTATAAAACAGAAAAGGGATTAAATGAAGAAACTGTACGCATGATCTCTAAGATCAAAAATGAACCGGAATGGATGTTGGATCTAAGATTAAAGGCGTATCATTCTTTCGTGGAACAGAAAAATCCTAACTGGGGACCTGATTTAAGCCAGATCAATTTTGATGATTATACATATTACATCAAACCAAGTGATCGCCAGCAACAAAACTGGGAAGAAGTACCTGAAACAATTCGAAACACATTTGATCGTTTAGGAATCCCAGAAGCAGAACAGAAATATCTTGCCGGTGTTTCCACACAATACGAAAGTGAAGTCGTATATCACAATATGTTGGAAGAAGTGGAAGAAAAAGGGGTAATTTTCTTAGATACGGATACGGCTTTAAAAACCTGTCCAGATATTTTTAAAGAGTATTTTGGAAAAATCGTGCCATATACAGATAATAAGTATGCTGCCTTGAATACAGCTGTTTGGTCAGGTGGATCTTTTATCTATGTTCCTAAAGGCGTAAAACTAGAGAAACCACTACAGTCATATTTTAGAATCAATTCTATGCAGATGGGACAGTTTGAGAGAACTTTGATCATTGTCGATGAAGGAGCAGATGTACATTATGTTGAAGGCTGTACAGCGCCTATTTATTCAAAAGATTCTCTTCATGCTGCCGTTGTAGAAATCTATGTACATAAAAATGCGAAATGTCGTTATTCTACAGTTCAAAACTGGTCAAGCAATATCTTGAATCTAGTAACCAAAAGAGCAAAGGTATTTGAAAATGGGCATATGGAGTGGATTGATGGAAATGTTGGTAGTCATATCAATATGAAGTATCCAGCTTGTATTTTAGCAGAACCTTACGCAAAAGGAACGACGATTTCAATTGCGGTTGCCTCTAAAAACCAGATTCAGGATGCCGGCAGCAAGATGATCCATTTGGCAGATCATACGACTAGTACGATCGTATCTAAATCGATTGCACGCAATGGTGGGGAAGTTAACTATCGTGGATGGGTCAATCATTCACCTAAAGCAGCGCATGCTAAATCTAAAGTAGAGTGTGATACTTTGATCTTAGATAAAGTTTCTCGTTCGGATACAATTCCTTTAAATATCTTTAAGAATGACACTTCACAAATTGAACATGAAGCGACTGTATCGAACATTAGTGAGGAACAGTTATTCTATTTGATGAGCCGCGGTTTATCTAGAGAAAAAGCTACGGAAATGATCATTATGGGCTTCTTAGAACCATTTACACGTGAGCTTCCAATGGAATATGCAGTTGAGCTAAATCAATTGTTGAAATTAGATATGAGTGATTCTATTGGATAGAAAAGTATTGATTCAAAAAAGAAATCAAATTCAATCACCTATAAGAGAAGAAAAAGAAAAGGCCATAGTGGAAACACTGAAGCCTTTTTTAAAAGGAAATATAGGTTTATATGTACCTATAAAAGGCGAAGTGGATATCTTTAGACCATTTAAACATCTATCTGTGTATCTTCCGGTTGTGACATCTAATACAGATATGGAATTTGTTAAGTATGAGGATAACTTACAAAAAGGTTCTTTTGGTGTCCTAGAGCCTGTAGGAACTTTTATAGATAAGAATCTAATGGATGTAATCGTTGTACCTATGGTTGGATTCAATCATACAATTCGAATGGGTTACGGAAAAGGCTACTATGACCGATATCTGAAAGATTTTTGTGGCTTGAAGATCGGAGTTGCCTTTGATATACAGGAGGATCTATCGATCTTAAAAAAAGCGCATGATGTAGAGATGGATATGATCATTACCGAAACAAGGAGGATCTTAAAATGCGAATAATGTTTTTTGGCGACAGCAATACATGGGGATATGATCCAGAAACAAGTCTTCGATTTACAAATCGATATACACAGCTTATTCAAAGCGAGTTAAACGATGATGTGATCATAGAAGAAGGCCTAAATGGAAGAACGCTTTGTCAAAACGATCCCTATGATCCAGATCGTAACGGATGCTTGGATATTAAACGCTGTATAAAATCGCATTTGCCTTTAGATATTCTTGTCATTATGTTAGGTACCAATGATGCGAAAAGAATGTATAATACAAATGTATATTCTTTGGAAAAAGGAATGAATGCTCTTTTGGATAAAGTTTTTGATCCATCACTGTATAAAAAGGGATTTGATATTCCTAAGGTATTGATCGTATGTCCGCCACGAATGAATCCATCCTATATCAAGGATCCTAAAACATTTGCCAACTTTGGTAAAGAAGGATTTAACATGATAGAAGAGGCAAAGGATTATTTAGCTGAAGTGGCCAAATCATACGGTGTTGATTTTGTTGACACAAAGATCATGGCCGGCGATTATGATGGTTTACATCTACAAAGCAAAGAGCATAAAGAATTAGCTGAACAGTTAATCATTAAAATAAGAGGGATGAAATCATGAGCGCATATACGAACTCGATAAAATTTTGGGAAAGTTTTCAAAAGGTACAGGAAGAATTAAAGAAATGTCTTTCTTTAAAGAAATATGAACGATTAAATGAGCTTGTAGAAGGGTTGGATGAAGAAGTCTATAGTTATACAGGCGCTCATTTCTTCGTTGAGAATCTATACGATGAGTACGAAATGACTTTTGACACAGGTCCAAATAAAACAACACAATATCTTTGTTCCTTGTTTTCTAAAACGGCTCCAGAGTCTATTAAAAAGTCTTGGATCATTAATGCCTGTCTTCCACCACTTTCGCAAAAAGCTATACAGGCAGAAGTGCAAATCAAAGATCAGTCTTATACTCTGACAGATTTTCATGTGTTTTATAAAGTTGTAGAAAATACTCAGACCATTGCATGTCAATTATATTGTCCAGCCTATCAACAGATTAAGAATCCAGAAAATAAAAAAGAAATGAGCATGTATTTAATTGAGTTGGCAATTGGGCAATGTGCATATGAAGCTTACTTGTCTTCTGTGGATTTTTTAGATGTTCCACCTGAAGAAGATCAGCCTTTCTGTAATTTGGTGGATTTATTCGAAAAAATAATGGATATCGTAGAAAAGAACGAATGGAAAGAATATAACAGTCCATTGGAAATCTACTCTGTCTATCAGCCAATTCAGGATATTGGACATGATTCTTTACGTAAGGATATGAAATATATCTTTACTACACACCCTTTGTTGATTGAAGAGACAATTGAAAATAAAAAAGATGTGTTGTTGGATCTTTCCAGCAAAGATGGTGAATATGGATTTGTCTATTTTTCCAATATGTTCCACAATAAAGAAGATGCATTGTTTAGACAGAGTCTATCAAAACAATTAGATGATCAGATTTCTAAATTGAATGCAGGAAAGGTGATTGGCGGAGCAATTGGAAAAAGCTATTCTTATATTGACTGGATTGTTTATGACAAGACGAATTTCATAAAGGCTTTGGAAAGTGCAAAAAAACAGCTCAATAAATCTGTTGAGCTGCATTATGAATCATTTAATGATATCTTAGATTAGTTTTGAATATCAGCGCAGGCATCCAGCAGGCGCTGTTTTCTTATACCTTTTAATTCCATATCAGGATTTTCTAAAAAGCGTGCCAGCACATCGGCATCTTTTAATAGTTCACAAAGAGGGGAATCATAGATCTCTTTTTTAGAATGCTGACCAATCGCAAAACAGATATCATCAATTTCGTTGACCTTGAACATCTTTGTTTCACTTAAGTATTTATGGGCATAAATACTGGATAGTTTTGCGTGCTGACTATGAGGACAATTATCGATAAATTGCGCATAATCATGAAACAAGGCGGCAATTTTTGCCTTTTCCGGTTTGATTCCGCGGCTTATTGCCAAAAAGGTGATGCATGTATCGACACTTGCAGTGTGGCTGATAGCAGCTATGCGCAAGGGTTCATATTGAATTTCTGCAAATTTTGAGTATACGTAATCTTTAACTAGTTCATATCGTCTCATTTTGTTCACCTATACTATTATACGATGATTTCTTTTAAAGCGGGAATTTTTTCGTATAAAGTATGTGCGATACCATCGTTTTCATTGGATAACGTAATTTCATCTGCAATTTCCTTGAGTTCATCAACTGCATTTTCCATAGCAATCCCATGTCCGGAATAGGTAAGGATCGAAATGTCGTTTTGACCATCACCAAAGGCTATTACTTCTTCTGGTTTGATGTGGATAGGGCGTAAAATGGCATCAAGTGCTTTTGCCTTGTCGATACCTTTGGCCGTAAATTCAAAATAGAATGGACTGGTAAACATACAAGAAAATTCATCTTTAAAAGGTTCTTTCATCTTTTGATAGTTTTCCAGCAGATAGTCTGGATCAGCAAAGGTTAAGATCTTATTGAGGCGAAAATCTACAAATTCACTTAAATCATCAACTTCGCAGAGTTTATAGTTACCACCTCTAGATTCGTATTCCATGACATTAAATGGTTTGTTATCCAATGTGATCCAACCATCAAATACGTTGGTTACATACATATAATCATCTTTATCAATCATAGGTCGTACACGAACAAAATGTTTAAGATGATCCAATATTTTCTTTGCCTCTTCAATACTTAAAGATTGATTAAACAAGATTTCATCTGTTTGACAATCAAGACCGATGGCTCCATTATATGAGACAAAATATCCATGATTCTGGTCCATTTCTAATTCATGGGCCAATTTTCTCAACCCTTTAGTCGGCCTGCCAGAGGCTAGGATTAATTTGATTCCCATAGCCTGGGCTTTTAATAAGGCTTCTTTTGTCATTGGTGTTATTTCTTTTTTGTCATTTGTTAAAGTTCCGTCAATATCCAGTACGATAGCTTTAATGCTCATTTTTTTGCTCCTTTTAAATAAATAAAAAAGCACTTATGTGCTTTTTGTAGGTTTACTCAGTAACAACTGTTACGTTGTTAGCTTGCTGACCGCGATCGCTTTCAATTACATCGTAGGTAACAGTTTGTCCTTCTTCAAGAGTTTTGAACCCTTCTGCATTGATTGATGAATAATGAACAAACACGTCTTTGCCTTCTTCGTTAGTAATGAAACCATACCCCTTTTCGGCATTAAACCATTTTACTTTTCCTGTGCTCATACATTTACCTCCTGGATTATTGCCATGAATTATGATTGTTTTGATAGATAGGGGTGTATTGTTTATACATATATCTAGGCAATCTAATAAATACTGATAATCCTCTACACACTATTATTTTAGCATTCATAGTCCGTTTTGTCCATGTTTTATGCAGGGGCTTACAGGAATGAAAAGAGTGAGAAATGTTAATAATTTTTTAGAAAAAATAGATAGTCACTTGTGCTATTTTTTACTATAATTAAGATATATGAAGGAGGAATCATTATGTTAATTCCTGATGAAAATCTTGGGTATGTCGTTTCTAGAACTTTACGAGTTAAGCCGCATGAACTGACCCCTGAATTGATGACAAAAATTACACGTTTAGAAGCACCTAATCATGAGATTCGCTCACTAGAAGGACTGCAATTTGCAGAGAATCTTGAATATATGGATGTTTCAAATAATCAGATCGAAACTTTAGATCCTATTCGTGATCTAAGAAACCTTGAAATTCTTGATGTTTCCAGCAACCAGTTAAGAGATATTCAGGCACTTCATGGATTTAGACAATTAAGAAAGTTGAATATTTCCAGAAATAATTTATATACGATGGATGTTTCGTCAATTGCAGCCATGATTGATCTTGAATCTTTGAATCTTGAAAAGGCAAAGGTCGATTCATTAGAATATCTGGAAAGGTGTAAGAAACTTCAGGAAGTAAGTATCAATACGGAAAACGGTCCTTTTAGTTATGCAATCTTAGGAACGCTTAAACAGCTGAAAAAATTGAATATGCGAGGTATGCGATTATTCAATATCGAGGATTTGACATATTTATCAAGTGTAGAAGTATTGGATCTTTCAACAAATTTAATGAGCGATTTATCTCCGCTGTTGTCAATGGAGAGCTTAACAGAATTAAATCTTTCAAACTGTCCTTATATCAGTGACTATTCCGTTTTAACTCAATTTCCAAATCTTAAGAAATTAAATATTTCTTTTAATAAAACAAAAGACTTTAGTTTCTTAAAAAATTTATCTAGTCTGGAAGAACTGGCAATGGAACAAACTGGATTCAGTGATATGACTTTATTGAACCAAATGAGTAATCTAAGAAAACTTGATGTTTCAAAAAATGAATTAAGCAATGTTCATAAATTCAAAAATGCTTCAAATTTAGTTGAATTTAGGGCGAGATTCTGTCAGTTAACAGATATTGATTTTTTGAAGAAAGCTAAGAAACTAGTCACATTGGATTTGTTCTCAAACCGCATTCAAGATATTTCATTATTGAAAGGGGCAAATGAAATGGTGGAATTGAATGTAGGTAGAAACGCAATCAAAGATATCACTTGTCTAAAAGATATGAAACAATTGGAAATCCTTTCCTTAGAAAACAACAATGTTACCGATATTACACCATTAAAAGAATTAGAGAATTTATGTGATGTTGATCTTTACAATAATATCATTACAGATTTAAGACCGTTAACAAATTTGAAACTGATCTCTTATTTAAGATTGGACCATAACGCGATCACAGATTTGAGCCCTTTGGCTAATTTACGCTTTTTACGTTCATTGACATTGAAGGCAAACTACATAACGGATGTAAGTCCATTAAAAGATCTGACTTTGTTAGAGGCTCTTAGATTGGATGATAATCCTATCGAAGATACTTCTGTTCTCGAAAGCATGGAGTTCTATGAAAAGTATACAAAATAATTAAAAAGTCCTTTAAATAAAGGACTTTTTAATTATAAAAATTATTCAATATCTTATTTATGTCTTAAAAATCAGAAATTGCATTTAAAATGTCCCGCTCATCTGTGTCTAATAAATGCCCGTAAATATCTAAAGTTATTTGAATTGAAGAATGTCCTAATCGCTTGGAAATTTTATAAGGATTGATTCCGGCTTCTATCAAATTTGAGACATGACTATGTCTTAATGAATGTATTTTGAATCTATTTATATTTAATTGATCACAAATTATGTTTTTACTTCGCCTTAAAGATTCTGGTTCTAATTGCTTTAGACCGCCGAAAATAAACCACGAATCATCAAATCTTGGCATTACTGAATACTTATCATATTGTTCTTTAATAATATCAATCGTCTTTTGGTCGATAGCAATTTTACGAATTGAATTTTTTGTTTTTGGTGTCTGCCAAGATTTTAACTTTTGAAAATACTGTTTATTAATATGAATAAATTTTCCATCAAAATCTTTAAAAGTTATGGATAAAGCTTCTGAAATCCTGGTTCCAGTCATATATAAAAACCAAAATACATTTGCATATTCTTTCCATAAACCATTTCTATAATCACACATAGCTTTATAGAATAATTTAAATTCTTTAGGTGTTACTATTTCTAATCCAGTTGAAGGCTTTTCCTGTGGTTTTTGTAAAGGATACATTTTTTTAAAAGGATCGTTTTGAACATCCAATTGTTTTTGAGCGAAGTGAAATATAGTTTTGAAGTTTGTTAAGATTGTTTTTTTAGAACTGTAAGTTAGCTTTTGCTTTTTTTTGATTCGAAAAAGGTATCAACATCAACGCTCTTTATGTTTTCGATTTTTATATCATGAAAAGGAGACAACATGTTAATATACACTTTCTTTGTATAGCATGTTGTTGGTTTTAACCTTCTATAATTTTGTTCCATCCAAAGATCACATACTTCTTTGAATGTTAAATTACAATAAGGCTCATCTTTTTTTCTTTGAATAAAAACAGACTCTTCTAAAACAGCTTCTTTTTTTGTATCAAACCATTTAGAATTTTTCTGCTTACGAGACCCATCAATAGCTTTATAGTATGTTCTATATTGCCATTGTTTCTTTCCATTATGCATTCTTGAATAAATTGCCATAAGTACTCATCCTTTCTTTTTCTTGTATATTTTGTTAAAATGAGTACATAAAAAGATATATGGTTGGTACCCATTCTTTTTATGTACAAGGTGTATTGCCGTACACCTCTTTAACAACCTTCAGCATTGCCAGTGCTGGAGGTTTTTTTATTTTGATTTCATTTTTTTGTTAATATCAGGACTCCAGCAATAATGCACAGGATTAATTGAACTCCCACATTTAGAAATGCAGAAGGGAATAATATTATTGAAAGTAGATATAATCCTGCAGCGATGAAAGCTACGATCCAATTTTTTGATAGAGCACCAATAAAGTTTGCGACCGCAGCAATGACTTCACAAATGAAGAATGGTAGCATTGCTCTTAATGCGATATAAGTGCCGAGTTCCGCTCCTGCATCTGCCCATGCATTACCAGTGTCAACAGGCGTGGTCGCAGCGGTGTAGAATATATAGAACATATATACCGCATAACCAATGCTTAGAATTGCTGAAATAACTAGCAAGATAAATGCAGCAGTATGTTTTTCCTTGAAAACTTCTTTTTCCAGTTCTTCAACCGATTCATCATCCACTACAGGTGGAGGAGTTGTGTTGTTTAAAACATTCCTGTTTATAACTTTAATCAATGCTGATGCTTCTTTTTTGAATTGCTCATCAAACGGAATGGTATAAGTAGATACAGTCCCATTTTCATTAATAACACGAGCAATGATTTCTGTTCCGTCTATTTTGATACTTTTTAAATCAGTATAATTTATAGTGATTTGATCAAGGCTTTCTAAAGGAGTGAAAGTAAAACTATCGTCCCTAAAAATGTTTTCTATACCATCATTTAATATTATTCTTTTCATAATCAAATTCTTCTTTCCTTTATCCAAAATTCTTTATATGTTTTGTATGTTATAATCTTATTAGGCTTCGGTATCCCGCGTGGACCGAGGTTTTTTTATTTGCGATTAATATGCAGAAGCTCTGGACATATATGCATCTTGAATTTTGTTGGCTTCGCTCATATAAACATTCTGAAGTTGGTTTGCCCATTCTTCATACACTTCATATTCATCACCTTTGTCATACATGATTTCTGCCATTTCTGATACACCATCATTACAAATTTTAGCTAAATCTTGAACTTTGTTATTGGATATTTCAGCTAATGACTCAATACTGCCATCTGAAGCATCTGCTTCCGTATTAAATTCGTTAATCAAATTAGGTACTGCATTTTGAATCTGAAGTGTATAATCCGATAAAACACTTTCATACGTTTTTTCTACCTTTTCAGGTTCTTGCGTAACTACTTCTCCAGATGTTTCACTTGAATTAGATTCACCACACGCCACCAATGAGAAGGCCAATGGCACACACGTAACTACAATTAATAATTTTTTCATAATCTTATCCTCCTCCGCATTTTCGCGGTTAAAACCTTAGTAATACTCTGATATATCATCTGGGTTCATGCGGTTTATTTATTCATTGCTTTTCTGAGCATCAAAGATTCTCTGTATTGTTCAGCTTCAGGAACATCTTTAATTTCAATCATTTTTTCTTGATGTTTTTTTACTTCTTTTTTGATTTCTTCTAAAGTAACGTTAAAGAATTCTTTTCGGTTATTTACTAGGTTTACTTTTTTATCTTCAAAGGCTTTATGTAACGCATTTTCTAGTGCAGGAGCATCATCAGAAAAAATCATAGCATGAACATCAAAAGTAAACGGAACTGAAGCGTCCCCAAGTTCATCAACACGATCTTGAGGGTCTAAACGACGAGTCATTCCAATTTTATAGATGTTTTCTCCGAAAGATCCAATATTTGAAATAACGTATACATATCCAGCTCTTTGATTCGATTGTCTGTAATCGATATCTTGTAAATTCTTATTTATTTCTTCTAAGTGATTATCAATGTCTTTTATTTTGTTTACAATATCTTCTTTTTGCGAGTCTTCAGCTGTTGTTAATTCTTTTAGATATTTTTCTTTTGCAGTTTGATAATGAGTTTGTTCTTTTTGAATTTTTTTGCGTTCAGCCTCTATTTCTTTTTGAAGTTTTGCCTGTTCACGCTCTTCAGCCCTTTGTTCTCTGAGAATTTCTTTCTCTTCTTGTTTCTTTTGACGATACTCATGAACTAATTCAAGTTCTTGAATTTTTAAATTTATATATTCAGGTCGTATCTCAATTTTATTTCTAATATTTAATTTATTGATAGTATTAGCAGATTTATAGATTTGATCTTTAATTTTTTCAATGTTATTGTATTTTACTTTGTCAATAATTGAATCACATTCATAATTGAAAGCACGCATCACCATCTTCATGTTATCGTTGTTCATTGCACGGCCTTTTGATTTACTACCATCTAATGTCCAACCATCAAAATAATTCATAGCAGTTTTTTCTTTAATCATCTTTTTTTGTAATAATCGGTTACCGGTAATACGTTCTTTATATTGTTCAGATGAAAGACAATCATAGTGAGGTTTATAAATTCCAAAATCCTGTAAATTTATTTCTTCTGAAATGTCAAATAACTCACTTCTTTTTGAATTCACTTCTGAATTTAACGCGTTTATAGATTTTTTTAAATTTTCTATCTTTTTACTGTAATCCGCTAAATTATTTTCAAACTTACTTTTTTCTAATTCATATTCATTTTTTAATTCTGTAATATGATTTTTAATTTTTATAATATCTGATGCACCAAGATCATCAATTATTTTTTGTAATTTTGTATTTTGTTGTTCTAATTCAGAAATACGTTGTAATTCTTTTTTATTAAAAAGTCCCATTGTTTGTCCCTCTTCCTTAATACAAATCAGAAATATTATCTGGATTCATGTGCCAGATCACGCGGCCTAAAATATATATTTGATCTTCATCAGTGTTTATGATAATTGGTTGGTGACCTTTATCCGTACTATCCGGCATCAATGTCACTTGACTATCTCCGGGATATAACCTCTTCACTGTAGCATCTCCATTAAGCCAAGCCACAACGATAGTTCCTTCTTTTAGCACTGTATCTGGAACTTCTTCAGCTACTACGATAGATCCATCCTGAATAACATTGTTCATACTAGTTCCATTTACCTGAAAGGCATGGAGCCTTTTTTTACGATTCTGGAACTTGATTGGAACATACACCACAGCATCTGGTTCTGCTTCTAATAATTCAGTAGGTGATCCAGCTGATAGATTGGTACAGTAATGAAGAGGGAAGTAATCATCAAAGATGATATTTACTTTAGATAAAGTTTCGACTTGGTCCTTGTTTAAGGATTCTCTAGCTTTAGAAATTACATCCAAATAATCTAATCCTATTTGATCACAAATCATTTTTAAAACATCCATTTCGATTCGTGAATTGCCATCTTCATATCTTTTGAGAGTTGATTTTGTTTTAATTCCACCAATTAAATCAGATAGAGTGTCTAAGCTGATGCCTTTTCTTGTTCTGCCTTCTTTTATCTGCTTACCGATAGATACATAGAGCTCCATATCGATTATATTTTTTTCTGGCATTTTATCACTTCCTTATATCTCAATTTCATTGTACCAAAAAAATGGTAAATATCAACAAAATATTGTTGCATTTATTTGAAACAGAGTGTATATTATAAGTGTGCCAAATATATGGCACACAAAAAGAGAAAGGAGAGAATATGTAATGGACAAATATACTCCTGAGCAAGCAAGACGCTTAAGAGGTATTTCTCAAGCAAAAATGGCATCTTTATTAGGTATGTCTGAGAACACATACATAATATACAAAATAAGCTGCTTAGGCAGCTTTTTTTAGTGCTTGATTAAAAATAGTATTATTTTAAACTAGGTACTTGACAATGCAAAGTAGTATGTTTATTATAATAGTGTAAGAGGTGATACATATGAACCCAAGAGCTGTAATATATTGTTCAAAACATGGATCAACAAAACAAATTGCGAAAATGATTGCAGATAAATATAATCTGCCTTTGATCAACATCATGCACATTAATGGTTATTCGTTTCAAGAAGTGCCGGTTATCTTTTGTGGATGGATCAAAAAGGGAAAGATCCAAGGTCTTGTTAAAGCGGAGAATTTGTTCTCCTGCATTGAAATCGTAGCGGTTGGATCAATGCCATCTAACGAGAGCTCAAGACTAAAACTTAAATATGAAAACAATATTGATAAACAAATCTTTACATATGTTCAGTCAAAACCATACATTGAGCCAACATTAAAAGAAAAAATATGGATCTCATTATTTGAACCTACTTTGCAGAAACGATTCATCAGAAAGGAAATCAAGATAGAACATGAATACACAATTTAAAAAAGGTGTTCTAGAATTGATCGTTCTTCAATCAATATCTCATAAAGATCTATATGGATATCAGTTAGTTACTAAAATATCTGAAGTAGTCGATGTGAATGAAGGTACGATTTATCCTCTTTTAAAAAGACTGTTGAACGATCATCTACTAGAGTCATATCTAAAAGAATCAACGGAAGGACCTCCACGTAAGTATTATCATATTACGGCAGCAGGAATTTCCAAATATCAAGAACTTTTGAAGGAATGGAATGAATTCTCAAAACGAGTTAGTGACTTTTTGGAGGAAGAGAACAATGAATAAGCAGGAGTTTTTAAATCAATTAGAAAAGAAATTGGACCGTATCAATGAGACTGAAAGAAAAGATATTCTTATGGAATACGGAACATATATCGATGACAAAATGGCAACAGGTGTCTCGGAAGAAGATGCGGTTTCTGGTTTTGGAGATGTAGATGAATTGGCTGAGGAAATCCTAGATGCTTATAAGATCAATACGGATAATGTGCAAACAAAGGTTGATAAGACACTGGACAAAGTTTATGTTCGTTCAGAAAGTTTATTAAATCGTTTAGGGAATCTCTCAGTGAATGATTTCTTCCATATTGTATTTGATGCTTTCGTACTATTGATTATCTTATTTATAGGAAAAGTCTTGATCGTGGATCTTTTAGGAAATCTATTTATATCGTTATTATTTAGCTTTTCAGGAGGATATTTATATTTTATTGAAAACTTGTTAGAATTTTTATGGGCTGTTGTTTACTTTTTAGCGGGTGTCTTCTTCTTTTTCTCCGTTATGTCTAGACGAATCAATCGTTATAAAAATAAAGCCAGCATTCGTCAGGTCGGTGTTATGGAAGATATAAAGAATACTTGGAATCAGGAATCTCGTACATTAGTAAATGGTAATGATGATAATGAAGAAAAACTCCCACCTTTACCAAAAGATAGAGCTCCTCTTTATCATCAGCGTATGAAAACACCTCCAATTAATAATGAGGGAACTCATATTCTTGCCAAGATATTGATCGTCATGGTAGCTATTCCGGTTGTCATTGCCTTGATTTCATTTAGTGTGATATTCTTCGCAATGATTTTTGTCAGTATCACAGAACAGGCAACAAGCATTGGATTATATTTGATATTCTTAGGTTTGATTTGCGGTTCCATAAGCATACTTTGGTTTTTGATTCATGTATGGCCTAAAAAAAGAGGTGATGACTGATGCGTAAAATAATGATATTATTTGTGGCTTCTATAGTGATTGTATTAAGTGGATGTTTTGTATTCGCTGCTGAAGTAAGCCATATAGATGTAATCGAAACAGTGGAGAAAAGCAAATCTAAAACTGAATCAATTGTTATTAATGAAAAAACGAAGAATGTGGTCTTAGATACGTCGTTATATGACCAGTCCAATTATTCAATTGTCAATGACATCTATATTGTTGAGAGCCGTCAGGATTCAACACTTGCTCCAAATGAAGTAGTTCTAGAATATAATGATAAGTTTGCAACAGAAGTTAGTGAACTAGGAGATACGACCACTATTAAGTTTTCATCTGAACTTACTTGGATCGACATAAATGGTAATAGTATATCGAACTTTCAAGATTATCTAGATGTATGGAAAAACAAAACAGTAACACGAAAAAGTATCGATCCAGAATACTTTAATATTAAAGTTCGTTATGGATCAAATGTGCGAATACTTGACTCAGACAGTCAAGAGTATCAGAATGAATATTTAGATACAGGAGAACAATATTATTGATGATTTGTAGGAAAGAAGAGAAACTGTTAAATAGTTATCTCTTCTTTTTTTACATTCTGTGCTAAAATGTTTCTAGCGAGGTAGTTATGAAAAAACATTCAATGGAAAAGGATTGGCAAAATTTATTAGACAATATCTTGTTTTCTGGAACGAATGTGATTCGTGATGTTTTGGATGCCGGTAAGGATGTATATAAGACCTGGTTCAAAACAGATGCAATCAACAATACTCCTTTGCATAGAAAGAAGGAGAGGAATAGAGCAGATGGAACAGAAGATCTTATCAAGTAGAGCACGATTTGCTCAAATCTTATCCATTCTACATAAACATCATATTGAAAAAGGAATCGATCCTGTAAAGTTTCGTGAGATATTGGAAGACCTTGGTCCAACTTTTGTAAAAATTGGACAAATCATGTCAACGCGACAGGATATGTTTTCAGAGCGTTATTGTAAAGAGTTGATGAAACTTAGAAGTTCTGTTACACCTATGGATTTTGATACAGTACAAACAATCTTAAATGAGGCGTATCAAAAATCTTGGACAGAAATTTATGAAAGCATTGATATGGAACCTTTAGGCTCTGCTTCGATTGCACAGGTTCATTTCGCTCAATTGAAAAATGGACAGTCTGTTGTCTTGAAAATCCAGCGTCCTTATATCTATGAGCGAATGGAACGAGATGTAAGCTTATTACGAAAAGCTGTCAAGGTATTGAATCTTTCTGATATCGTAAGTTCAGTAATTGATCTAAATATGGTGATCGATGAATTTTGGACGGCGGCAAAGCAGGAAATGGATTTTACCAATGAGGCAATGTTTGCCAAACGATTTAAACGTCTTTTTAAAGATTGTAATTTTGTTTATGCACCCAAAATCTATGATGAGTATACAACACATCAAGTTTTGGTCATGGAATATATTGAAGGAATTGAGATATCAGATACAGAAAAGTTAGATAGTGAAGGGTATGATCGAGTAGAGATTGCTGACAAGCTTGCATACAACTATATTTCACAAGTCATTGAGTATGGTTTCTTTCATGCAGATCCACATTCAGGAAACTTGCGAATCCGCGATGATAAAATCGTATGGATCGATTTTGGAATGATGGGAATCTTGGAAAGAAGAGATCGTGAATTGATGAAAGACGCAGTTCGAGCTTTGGCTTTACGTGATACTACTAAATTAGTAGATACGATCTTAACGCTGGGTATTGTAAATCAGGAGATTGATTATCCGGCTTTTACCAATGAAATTGAAAGGTTTATGAATCAATATTTAAATCTTTCTTTTTCGGAAATGGATTTAGGTGTTATGGTTCAAGATGTCTTTACCATTTGTCATCATTATCACATTGCTTTACCAAAGGGGATCTCAATGTTGGCAAGAAGCATGATGACAATAGAGGCAACCTTGAATGATTTGGATCCTTCGTGTAATATGATGAAGATCATCGCAAATCACAAAGCAACCTTAACGCATGTAGATTTAGGAAAAGAAGCTAAAAAAATCGCATCAAAATCAATTGACGCATTTGTAAAAGGACTAGATTTAAGTGTACAATCCAGTGATGTATTAAAGATGGTACAGCGTGGTCAAGTGAAAGTGAACTTAAATCTTATGGGTTCAGAACAACCAATTGCCAAGATTGATAGAATGATCAATAGGCTTATCATCTGTATTTTGATTGCAGCTTTATTGATGGCATCATCTTTGATTTGTACAACGGATATGGATCCTAAGATTTTAGGCATACCGGCTTTGGGATTTGTTGGATTCATGAGTGCACTTGCAATGTCAATTTGGTTATTTTTCAAGATGTTGCAGCTTCATCGAAGAAATAAATCATTTTAAAGGGGAGTTTGAATGAAGAAAAAAATAGGAACTTATATTGTATCGCTGATCATCATTGTTCTTACATTAGGGTATGATCAATGGACAAAGCATATTGTAGAACAGAGCATTCAATTAAATGAGAGAATAGAAGTTATCAAAAACTTCTTTTATCTTACATATGTTCAAAATACAGGGGCAGGCTTTAGTTTATTCGAAGGCTTTGGTATGACGTTCTTTGCGATCGTAACAATCGTTGCCTTGATTTTGATTGGTTATATATACTTTATGGTAAATGACTATCGCTATCAGCTTGCCTTGGCGCTTGTCTTTTCCGGGGCAATAGGAAATTTTATAGATCGCTTAGTGCTGGGATATGTTCGAGATTTTTTTAGTTTTTACATTTTTGGATCGCCTTTTCCTGTCTTTAATGTTGCCGATATATGTATCACGATAGGGTTTGCGATACTGTTGATCATTTATATATATGATGAATATAAGGAGAAAAAAAGATGGAAACAAGGGAATTTATCATAGATGATGAAAATGCCAAGATCCGTGTTGATAAGGCAGTTGCATCGCTTTTAGATTTTTCAAGAAAGCGAGTTAAGGATATTTTGGATGAAGGAAATATTTTAGTGAATGGAAGTCCCTGCAAGGCAAGCTATATATTGCAGGAAGGGGATCATTTGTTAGTTAACATTCCAGAAGTTCAATCTCTGGAAGTGTTGCCGGAGAATATTCCTTTGAATATTGTATATGAAGATGACGATGTAATCGTGATCAATAAACCAAAAGGAATGGTCGTTCATCCTGCCTTTGGACATGTTTCTGGAACATTGGTCAATGCTTTGATGTATCATTGTATAGATCTAAGTGGTATAAATGGTGTTATGCGTCCAGGAATCGTTCATCGTATTGACAAGGATACATCCGGCCTTCTTGTTGTCTGTAAGAACGATAAAGCACATCTGGCTTTAAGTGAACAATTATCGAATAAAACTTGTCATCGAGAATACTTGGCTATCGTTCATCATCCATTCTCTCATGAACATGGAACGATCAATGCTCCAATTGGCCGCGATGAAAAAGACCGCCAGAAGATGGCAGTAACGGCCAATAATTCCAAGGAGGCAATCACGCATTTTACTGTGCTGGAAAACTTTAAAGACTATGCTTTGGTGCGTTGTCGTCTTGAAACAGGACGAACACACCAGATTCGTGTCCATATGCAGTATATAAAACATCCAATTGCCGGAGATCCTAAGTATGGTCACCGTAAGACAATTGATACCAACGGGCAGTTGCTTCATGCTTGTAAACTGGAGTTCATTCATCCAACAACAAAAGAATATATGAGTTTTGAGGCAGAACCAGATCAGACTTTTAAAAATATATTAGAAAAATTAAGGAAAGGAGATTCTGTATGAAACGAACCGATGTATTAAGCTGGGATGAATATTTTATGAGCATGGCTCATTTAAGTGCCAAAAGGTCAAAAGATCCTAGTACGCAGGTGGGAGCGTGTATAGTGAATTCACAAAAAAGAGTTGTCGGTCTTGGATACAATGGTTTTCCTAAAGGATGCGATGATAATGAATTCCCATGGGGTAGAGATGGCGAATTTTTAGATACGAAATATCCTTATGTCGTACATGCTGAATTAAATGCGATCCTTAACAGTATACAGGATCTAAATGGTTGTACGATTTATGTCTCTTTGTTTCCATGTAATGAATGTGCCAAGGCAATTATTCAATCAGGTATCAAATGTGTAGTATATGAAAGCGATAAGTATGCTGGAACTGAAGCTAATATTGCTTCTAAGAAAATGTTTCGAGATGCTGGGGTTGAACTAGTTCAATTAACATATGAAATTACAGTAGACGTAAATGTAAAAAAGAGTGTGCAAAACTTATAACCGCTTTCATAGGTTTTTGGGTAGTATATTTATAAAATCATGTTACAATATTATCATGATTTTTATTACAGGGGATACGCACAGGGAATTGGATATACATACGATAAATCCCAGGGAGTTTGTTGAGGGAAGAACGTTAACTAGAGATGATTATGTAATCATCTGTGGTGATTTTGGCTGTATCTGGGACGGAGGTTCTGGTGATCGATTTTGGTTGAACTGGTTAGAATCTGAAGGTTGGAACACTTTATTTATTGATGGAAATCACGAAAATTTTGATGTATTAAATCAGTATCCCGAAGAAACTTGGCATGGAGGAAAAGTTCATCGTATCCGTTCAAATATTTTTCACTTAATGCGAGGGGAAGTATTTGACATAGAAGGGAAAAGTTTCTTTACGTTTGGTGGTGCCAGTAGCCATGATGCTCAATATCGTACAGAACATCAAACTTGGTGGAAAGATGAATTACCAACAACTTCTGAAATTGAACATGCATATCAAACACTTGAGAAGCACGATTGGAAAGTGGATTATGTATTGACCCATGATATCTATCGTTCTCATCCTTTGGGAAATAAATATACATGTGATATGTCTTTATATGGGGACGGGTATCATAATGTACCCGATTTTTTGGAAAGCATAAAAAATAAGCTTGATTATTCATATTGGTTTAATGGTCATTATCATACCGATGAAGTGCATTTTACAAATCAAAAACCTTGTATAACATTGTTTGATCGAATCATAAATATAGAAAAAGTAGATGACTTTATAAATGAAAAAACAGGATATAAGCTAGATAATTAGACTTATGTCCTGTTTTTCTTAAAAATCAAATGTTAAAGGATTGTAGCTTGTTCTATGGTTTTCGTTCATGCTGTTTAGAATTTGCATATCCTTATCTTCTAATGTGAAATCAAAGACAAAAAAATTTTCTTCTAAACGAGCCGGATTTTTTGATTTTGGTATAGGAATTATATTTTGTTGAATGTTCCATCGCAATAATATTTGGGCTGGGCTCTTATTATATTTTTGTGCTATTTCTTTTATTTTTTGATTTTCCATGTTTCCTCTTAATAATGGCCCCCAAGCCATGGTTATTATATTGTTTTCTTTACAGAATGAAAGCAAGTCTTCATCATGCATCAGTGGTGTATGTTCGATCTGATTTATCATTGGTGCTATGGTACAGTGGGATAATAAATGTTGGAGTTGTTCTTTTTCAAAGTTGCATACTCCTATAGTTTTGACTTTATTTTGTTTATATAGATATTCTAAAGCACGCCATGTTTCCAGTGTTCGGCTTTTATTAAGTCCTGGTCAATGAATTAAAAATGCATCAAGATAATCTGTTTTTAACTTTGACAAAGAATCATAAAAACTTGTAATTGTGTTTTTATAGCCTTGGTTGCTGTTATCAACTTTGCTGATAAGAAAAATATCATTTCTATCTATTAGATTTGCTTGAATAGCATTGCCTAATGCATCTTCATTATGATACATTTGAGCAGTATCAAATAATCTATATCCAATATTATATGCATATTTTATAACGTCATTCATCTGTGCACCTGGTTCGATTTTAAAAACACCAAGGCCAATCTGAGGAATTGATATATTATTCTTTAATTTAATCATATGGATCACCCTTTTAATGAAATGAATTATATATTGTATCTTTTTGTAATTCAATGTTTAAAAAATACAAAAAAAGCTGTATCTTCATTAAAATGATACAGCAAATATTTTTATTATATAATTCCTTCTAGATTGTCATCTATCGTTTTCTTTAGTGTATCGAATGAGTTGTTGAATTTAGCCTGATCATTTTCGTTTAGTGGTAGACAAACAACTTTTTCGATTCCGTTTGAACCCACAACACTTGGTGTACCGATAAAGTATCCTTCACGACCATATTCACCATTTTGGTATGCCGAAACAGGTAAAATAGCACGTTCGTTATTCAATACACAAGTTACGATTCGTCTTAATGCCAAACCAATACCATAGTATGTAGCTTTTTTCTTTTCAATGATGTGATAAGCTTTATCACGTACGCTTACATAAATATCTTGAAGTTCAGCGAGTGAAATATCTTCTTCATCTAAGTATTCTAATAGATGTTTACATCCGATATAGCAATGAATCCAAGGGACGAAACTTGAATCTCCATGTTCACCCATGATATAAGCGTGGATGTTTGTAGAAGCAAAACCAAGTCTTTCAGATAAGGCAAAGCGTAAACGAGCTGAATCTAATACTGTACCAGATCCAATAACGTGGTTTTTAGGAAGTCCACTTGATTTCCATGCGACATAAGTCATGATATCAACAGGGTTGTTGGCAACGATCAAGATACCGTTGAAGTTATTATTTTTTAAAGATTCGCATACGTTCTTTGTGATACCAGCATTGATCTTAACTAATTCAAGACGAGATTGTCCTGGTTTTTGAGCAGCACCTGCTGTTAAAACAACGATATTTGTATCGTGTGAATCAGCTTCATAGGAACCTGCAGTAATTTTCATTTTACCTTGTGCATATAATAGCCCATCACTTAGGTCCATCTGTTCTCCTTCAGCTTTGTCAGTGTTGACATCGACTAAGACTAATTCATCGATTCCTTTTTCGTTCAGTAATGAGTAAGCAAAACTCATACCGACAAATCCGGTTCCTACCAGCATTACTTTACGTTTTGAAATTTTTTCTTGTTGCATAATTATACATATCCTCCTAACGTATTGAATTTAATTATATTATAGCGATTTCATAGTATTTTCACAACAAAAACGATTGGATAAATCGAATTAATTTAATAAAACTTAAATAAAATTCTTATCATATAATACGTTTAAATGAAGAAAAAAATAAAGAAAAATGCAAAAAAAAACAGTAAAACAATCCGTTTTACTGTTGCTGGCTCTGTGATTGAAGTGTAATATTTACTTCCTGTTGTTGACCATCACGTTCAATGACCATCGTTACGGTATCACCGATCTTGTGTTCATTTAAGATGGCTTTTACTTCACTTGAAGAGGTGATGTCCTGTCCATCAAATTTAACGATACGATCATTAACTTGAAGTCCTGCTTGATCAGCCGCTCCACCTTCAACTACTTGGACAATATAACATCCGGCTTCCATATTTCCTTGAGAATAATAGCTTTGTCCTGAGTAATCATATAAGCTGACATTCAGTGCCGGCCTTGAAGTGACAGAACCATGTTCAATCAATTCATTGATGATATCGATCGCTCCATTAATTGGAATAGCAAATCCTAGACCTTCAACACCGGTTGAACTTTCTTTGGCATTTACGATACCAATCAAGTTGCCTGAAGCATCAAATAATCCTCCTCCAGAGTTTCCAGGGTTGATAGCGGCATCGGTTTGCAGCAAGGTCATCGTTGTATCATCGATCGTGATTTGACGATCTAACGCGGAAATGATACCTGTTGTAACGGTTCCACCTAATTCGCCTAATGGATTACCAATAGCGATAGCTGCATCACCAACTTCAAGAGAATCGCTGTCACCGAATGTAGCAGGCGATAAGCCTGTAGCATTGATTTTTAAAACTGCTAAATCAGTTTGTGAATCTGAACCGATAATTTCAGCTGAATATTCTTGACCATCTGTGGTACGAACAGCGATGGCTGTTGCATTTTCAATTACATGGTGGTTAGTAATGATATAACCATCTTCACTCATGATCACACCGGATCCAGCACCTTGTGTGATGTATTGTTGTTGTAACAGTCCTCCGCTTGAAGCAACTCCCTGTGTCGTTATTTCTACAACGCTAGGTCCACATTTTGCAGCTATATCGCTCACATCATTGATAGCGGCTGCAGAAGAGTTTCCGGATTGTTGGTTAATAGTGACTCCAGAAGGTCCTGTCATATTGTTGGCGAGCATGGCTCCACCAAAACCAAAGGCGCCAGCGGCTACAACAAAGGCAGCAGCACCAGCTATATATTTAGGATTGATAGAGTTCTTTTTCTTTTGGAACTCTGGTGGCGTTTGAGAATTTTGATTCATAAAATACTCCTCCTTATTTAATACAACGTTAGTATACGCCAAAAATATGGATTTTTCTTTTCAGATACGTGTGAAATTTTGTTTTTTTTATTAAAAAATCGGTAAAAAAATGGTCTAAATGTAGTTATAAAACGTAAAAAAGTGCTATAATGTGCCTGTTAACAGAAGGAGGTATTTGTTCTATGCCTGTTAAGAAAACAACACAAGTAACGAAAGAAGATAAAACTGTGAAGGCTCCTGCAAAGAAGGCAGCTACCAAAACAACTACAGTTAAGAAGACTGCAGCTAAAAAGAAGGAGACATCTGTTGAAAAAGAAACAAAAACGGTTAAACAAACACCAACTGCGAAAACAACAAAAACAAGCAAAAAAACTGCAGCGGCAAACAAAGAAGTTAAAGCGCCTGCAAAGAAAACAGCTTCTAAAAAGGCTTCTGAAGTGGTATCTAAGAAAGTAGAACAAAAGAAGGAAATGCCTAAAAAAGAAGCACCAAAAAAAGAAACAGTTAAAAAAGCGAATCCAAAGAAAACTTCAAAGGCTGTAAAGCTTGCTCAATATAACAACTTTGCGATTGATACATGTATTGATATGGCAAGAGCTATGGGCGTTGACATGGGCTATGATCAATATGCAAATATGTTGTTGGAAATTACGGATCTAAAGACCATTGCCAACAATATTATTGATAAATATGATTTAAAGACGAAAAAGTTTAGTTTTGATGAAGATGGATATGATATTGATTTGATCGAAGTATTAGTATCAAAAATTGCTGATACAGTTGATATCAAAGCACAGGATTTCATTGAATTAGGTGGTATCGCTAAAGAATGTCTGGCTTATGAACTATCGGATGATGCTAGTGCAAACAATGATGAATATCATAAAGAATTTGATCTAGTCAAGAAGATCTTAATGATTGCTCAAAGAAAGGATCTTCATACAATGGAAGAACTAGCTTCATTGTTGAAGATGGATATGACAGATACTATCCTGCACTATATGGATGTTGCCTATAATGTATTAAAGAACTGGCAGTATGATGATGTTAAGTATTATGAAAACTTTATTTATGCTGTGTTATCTCACTTTACAGATTTACACGATAAATATGCAAATCGTGCAATGATGGATGTCGCTGATCTTTACATTGAACATGGAGATTATGGCTTGGGAGATGCCAACTATGGATACATCATTCGCGAAAATCAAATCAAAGACTATATCTATTATCGTTATGCCAATGTATACGTAGACATTGATCGTGAAAAAGCTCGATCAATTGCTCAGTCAGCATTACAATATGTTGATTCTCGTTATACATACTATCCAAATATTATGAGCATTTTGGAAGACTAAGTCTTCCTTTTTTTTTTAGATATCTTGTTGAATGGTAGTTTTTATCTTGATTTTTATAAAATGATTGGTATTATATTTCTTGCGAATATTATTGAGGAGGTAATTATGGCAACTCAAACAAAAATACCTGAATGGGTTTTTCAATGCTTAGACCAATACGGAAACTGTGCTTGTGGCCGTGCAATTACTAAAAAGTTCGGTAAAGATAAGTTATTATCTGCACTGGAAAAAATGGGATATCCATGCGACCTTGAAGTTTTAAGTGATCAAAAAGATAAAAGCGCTTATCCAAAAGATGGAACATATATCCTAGTTTCAAAAAATCGTCAGGAATTGATTGTAGAGGATGAATAAGAGGTATCTGAAAAGATACTTTTTTTCTTAAGGAAAGATAACAATGAAGAAATTAATAATTACTATTTTTACAGCCGTTTCAATGGTTCTTTGTCTAAGTGGATGTTCATCTGCAGAACAAACAACTTCGATTCAGTCAGTTTCTGTTGAGGATATTCCAGCTTATACAAATAGTCCATATGTAGTCATCAATGAGAATGTGCCGGATTTTGATTTATCGAAAAAGCAGGATAGTTATCAGATCTATAGCGATCTGGATGATTTAGGTCGAACATTAGATGCAGAAGCTTGTTTAAGTAAAGATATGATGCCAACTGAAGAAAGAAATAGTATTTCTTCGATTCATCCTTCGGGATGGCATTCCATTCAAGATGACAGCATTCCAGGTGGTTCTTTATTTTCTCGGTGTCATTTGATAGCATATCAATTGACAGGAGTAAATGATGAAAGAAATTTGATTACTGGAACACGATATTTAAATGTAGAAGGTATGTTGCCTTTTGAAGAGATGGTAGCTGATTATATTCGAGAAACAGACAATCACGTATTATATCGAGTTACACCTTATTATGAAGGAGATAATCTTGTGGCGAGTGGAGTTTTTATGGAAGCCTACTCACTCGAAGATAAAGGAGATGGTATTTGTTTTCATGTATATTGTTACAATGTAATGCCGTCGGTAGAAATTGACTATAAAACAGGAGATGCTGTCATAGAAAACTCAAATATAGATACGCAGACACAAAAAGATTATATCTTAAATATTAAAAGCAAAAAGATCCACCTTCCTGAATGCAATGGAGTGCAAACCATGAGCGATAAGAATAAAAAAGAAGTTCATGCGAGCATTGATGAACTTCAACAGGAAGGATATTCGATTTGCAGCAACTGTATTCATTAGAGCTTTTTAATGATTTCTTGAACGAATTCCTGTGTTGTACCATGTCCTTTTAAATCTGGAGTCAGTACTTTTTTCTCAAGGAATACTTCATTTAAAGCATTTCGGATGTTTTGTGCGACATTTATTTGGCCAAGGTCATCTAACATCATGCATGCCGATAACAACAATGCACTTGGATTTGCGATACCTTTACCTGCAATATCTGGAGCGCTGCCATGAACTGCTTCATACATCGCGTATTCGTCGCCTTTATTACAACTTGGCAATAAGCCTAATCCACCAATCAAACCACTGGTTAGATCCGAGATGATGTCTCCATATAGATTTGGCATGACCATGACATCAAACTGCCAGGGATTCATCACCAACTGCATACATGTGTTATCAACAATCAAGGAGTTAGATTGAATCTGAGGATATTCCTTTGCGATATCTTTAAAGATTTCTAGAAATAAACCATCGGTTTTCTTGAGGATGTTTGCCTTATGAACACATGTTAATTTTTTTCGATTATGTTTAACGCAATATTCAAAAGCCGCCTTGATGATTCGAGAGCTGGCTTTTTTTGTGATGATCTTATAAGCGATTATGGTATTATCGTCGATGACTTCCTCTTTTCCTACATATAGATCTTCGGTATTTTCGCGAAAGGTAACGATATCAATGTCTTTAAAATATGTATCTAATGCAGGATTGGATTTAGCTGGACGTATATTGGCCCATAAATCATATTTGGTTCTTAAAGTTACATTTAAGGAACGAAATCCTTTTCCAATGGGTGTTGTGATAGGAGATTTTAATAAGACTTTATTTTTTTGAAAGGAATCAAGAGCTTGTTGGGGAATATATTCCTGGCATTTGTTAAAGACAGCTTCACCAACATCAAAGATTTCATAATCAAGGTCTGCTTTGGCATGATTTAAAATTTCAATTACGGCATCTGTAATTTCAGGGCCGATTCCATCTCCTCTAAATACTGTGATCGTTTTCATGATTATCATCCTCCAATTTCTTAAGTGAACCAACATAAACGTTGGCTGGTCGTATCAGTTTTCGATTTGATTGACGATTTTCTAGATGATGTGCGATCCATCCAGCTGTACGACTGATACAAAATAATGGTGTAAATAGAGATTCGCTGATGCCTAACATAGAATAGGCAAACCCACTGTAGAAATCCACATTGGCGCAGGCAGTTACACCTTTTTCTTTTTTCATAACGTCAATAGCAGCGTTTTCAAAGGCCTCCAAGGTATAGAAAGTATCCAACTGACCTTTTTCTTTGGCCAGTTTTTTACACTCTGCTTTGATGCATTGACATCTAGGATCGCTGATCGTATAGATCGCATGACCGATTCCATAGATCAAGCCACTTTTATCAAAAAAGTCTTTATTAAGTAATTGATAGGCAATGTTTTTCATAAGCTCAGGGTCTCTTGAATGTTTGGTTACTTTAAGGATTTCTTTCATCTGCTGGTAAACTTTTGTGCTGGCTCCACCATGTCTAGGTCCTTTTAAAGAGCCAATTGCAGCACTGATACATGAATAAATATCAGTTCCAGTACTGGAAATAACGACATTGGCAAATGTAGAATTATTTCCACCACCATGATCAGCGTGCAAGACCAAAAGCGTATCCATGACACGAGCTTCCTGATGAGTGTATATATTGGATCCACGAGCCATTACAAGAATATTTTCCGCAAGACTTTTATTGGGCAATGGGTATTCACAGATTTGTTGCCCAGTAAAAAAAGAAAACGTAATTAAAGGAATCTGTGCCAATATGGAGAGTCCTTTAAGCATTCTTTCTTCTAAGGTGTCTGAATCTGGATTTGGATCTTGTCCATATAGTTTTAAAACTTCGATCTGTACACCGTTTAAAATGCTGGTGGTTTGATACTTAGGATCAATGTTACAAAGATTTCGCTTCTTAAGAAGTTCCTGTGTAAATAAAAATAATTCTTCTGCATTCGGAAGTTTTCCATAGATCAATAAAAAAGCAATTCTTTCATAGTTGCCTAATTGGGCAAAGTTAGGATCATTGATCAAATCTTGGACGGAATAGCCACGATAGATTAGTTTTCCATCAACATTGATCTTTTTTCCATGGATGTATTGATAACCGACAACATCACAGATCTTAGTCAATCCAACTTTGACTCCCGTTCCATTATCGTTTCTTAAACCTGCTTTTACACGATATCTAGGGTATAAAGAAGCATCGATATAATTCTCTTTTTCACTTTCCATATATATAGTTTTCAAAGTTTTCATAGCATTACCTTTCATTTTGTTTCATTATTATATCATAAACTTTCAAATTGTTACATTTTTTGTTATAATTAACGACATTAGGAGGAATGCTCATGAATTTAACACAAAAAATCATTAAAGAACATTTGATAAAAGGAACTTTAGAGCCAGGTAGTCCAATTGAAATTAAAATGGATCAAACATTGACGCAAGATGCGACTGGTACCATGGCATATATGCAGTTAGAAGCTATGGGAATAAAAAGAGTTAAGACAGAGATATCGGTCTCATATGTTGATCATAATACGCTGCAGAATGGATATATGAATGCAGATGATCATGCCTATCTTCAAAGTGTAGCAGCCAAATATGGAGTATATTTTTCTCGTCCAGGAAATGGGATTTGTCATCAGGTGCACTTAGAGCGATTTGCTAAACCATCAAAAACGTTAATAGGATCGGATTCACATACGCCAACAAGTGGCGCCATGGGATGCTTAGCGATAGGGGCAGGTGGTTTGGATGTTGCCAAGGCAATGGCAGGAATCGGATATCGTCTAACAATGCCAAAAGTTGTCCAGGTCAATCTTCATGGAAAACTTTCGCATGGAGTATCTAGCAAAGATATTATTTTAGAATTGCTAAAAAGATTAAGTGTTAAAGGTGGAGTATCTAAAGTTTTTGAATATACCGGAGAAGGTGTTAAAGATCTATCGGTTTATCAAAGAGCAACGATTACAAATATGGGAGCTGAATTAGGGGCTACAACTTCTATCTTTCCAAGTGATGAAATCACACTTGCTTTTTTAAAACAACAAAATAGAGAAGAGGATTATATTGAACTAAAAGCCGATGAGGATGCGACTTATGATGAGTATATTGATATTGATCTATCTTCATTAAGACCAATGGCTGCATGCCCAGATTCTCCAGACGCGATTAAAAACATCAGCGAATTAAAAGGCATTAAAATTGATCAGGTAGCGATTGGTTCATGTACCAATTCTGGATATGAAGATTTGATGAAGGCAGCTACAATTTTGAAAGGAAAAACGATTGCCTCAAATGTAAGCCTGGTTGTTTCTCCAGGATCACGTCAAGTCATGATGAAATTGATTCAAAATGGAGCTCTAGCTACTTTTATTCAAGCCGGAGCTAGAATCTTAGAGTGTGCTTGTGGTCCTTGTATCGGCATGGGACAATCGCCTAAAAGTGATGGTATTTCATTAAGAACGTTTAATCGTAATTTTTATGGACGTTCTGGAACATTAAGCGCTGGCATTTATTTGGTATCTCCAGAAGTTGCAGCGGCAAGTGCTATTGAGGGGAAATTTGTTGATCCAACCGAATTAGATTATGATGATACATTTGAAAAAGAACCTGTTTATATCGATGACAGTATGATCATAGCTCCAGTAGAAAATACAGACGATATAGAAATCATTCGTGGACCTAATATAAAACCGCTGCCAATCAATGATAGAATGGATCAGATCATTGATAAGAAAGTAATCGTAAAATTACCGAATAATATAACGACAGACCATATTGCGCCTGCTGGTGCCGAAGTTTTGCCATATCGTTCGAATATTGAGAAACTTTCTACATTTGTCTTTAAGAATAATAAACCACATTTTGCTGAAATATGTAAAGAAAATCATGGCGGGATCATTGTGGCT
This sequence comes from Faecalitalea cylindroides ATCC 27803, assembly GCF_000469305.1. Classification (GTDB taxonomy): domain Bacteria; phylum Bacillota_I; class Bacilli_A; order Erysipelotrichales; family Erysipelotrichaceae; genus Faecalitalea; species Faecalitalea cylindroides. The sequence goes on along the minus strand of NZ_KI270978.1, from coordinate 23,589 downwards.
GGAGAGAACTATGGACAAGGATCTTCTAGAGAGCATGCGGCTTTAGCTCCAATGTATCTACAGATCAAAGCGGTTATCGCAAAATCATTCGCCCGTATACATTTGGCAAATTTAATTAATTTTGGAATCCTTCCACTCGTTTTTAAAGATAAGGAAGACTATGATTTCATTGATGAAATGGATGAATTAATGATTGAAGATACTTCAAAATTATATGAAACAGATGAAATCAAAGTTTATGATAAAACCAAAGATAAATATTTTACTGCCTTAACTTCTCTTTCAAACGAAGATGTAGATATCTTAATGGCTGGTGGGGCGTTAAATTATATTAAAGACCAACAATAAAAGAGCTGGATTCCAGCTCTTTATTTGTATATATCAAAATAATCCTGATAGATATCGAAGTTTTCATCTGAATGGATCTTTGCGGCAAAGAAAGCATTTTTATCATTTAAAACTTCACGGGATACATTGACGATCGGTTCTTTGAATTTATAGATTCCATCCTCGTTTACACGCCAAATATTTTCATTATGGTGTCTAGCAGGTGAGAATTTTTTTAACATAGTTGCAATTGCAAGTTCTTCTGGATACATACACATCTTAAAGTTATTGGAACAATAGGCAAGGTTTTCTGCTAAGGCAACAGCACTTTCGTGTCTTAATACGAACCATGGATAACTCAATACTAGAACATCATCCAATTTCTTCTGCTTGAAATTATGAATGACACCAGCTGTAAACTTGTTCATACCTTGAATGATCTTTGATTTTTGAAAGTCCATTGAATTTGTAAAGAATGCATACTCTTCAAATCGAGTCATAAGTTCTGGATCTTCTTCACTTGTTTTTTCAACATAGTAGATATCCTGTTCAGGATATTTGTTTAGATAGTCTTCCAAATCCTTTTTCTTAGTAATAGGGATCATCCCATCTGTCAAATTAATGAAGGCATCATACTTAAATCCGTTTTCCTCTTCTTCCTCTAGAGCATCTGCGATGGAAATGATCATACCGCGTGGTAACGATAGATCTCCAGGCAAGGCAGCTTCCTGCTTATGGACTAAGTGCATGCTTGGTTCATTACCATAGGCAAGCATGAGCTCATCTCTTAAATCGTCATCATTCACGATGACATAACAATCATCACCGGCTTCTAAAATTGTATCTAGATTTTCTGTGATTTCATCATAATTTTTTTTCATATAATGTATCAAATATGCTATTTTCATGGTTTTCCTCCATTTTGAATTTTGTCTACAGTAAAACAAGTATAACATATTTTATAGAAGTTGGCTTAATATACTTGTACCAATTGTGTTATCGGGCATAGAGAATCCAAAGTTATCCAGGATCGTAGCTCCAATTGTCGCAAAATTGTTTTGGTCTTCTAATTGCTTTGATTCTTTGAAATGTTTGGAATATATCATCAAAGGTACGATTTCCTTTGTATGGTCACTTCCTTTGTGAGTTGGATCATTACCGTGATCGGCTGTGACAATCAGAAGATCATTTTGTGTAAGCTGATTGATCAATGTCTTTAAGTTTTTATCAAATGCTTCAAGTTCTTTGCCATAACCTATAGGATTTCTTCGATGTCCCCATTTCGCATCAAAATCAACCAGGTTACAAAAACATAATCCTGTAAAGTCTTTTTTTGTCAGTTCGATCGTTTGTTGCATGCCATGGATACTGGAATCTGAATGTAAGCTTTCAGAAATGCCCTGACCATTAAATATGTCACTGATCTTACCAATACCAATTACATCCAGCTTGTTTTCCTTTAGAACATCTAAACAAGTTTTATGAGGTGGTCGTAATGCATAATCTTTACGATTGGAAGTACGAATATATTGCCCGTTTTGGATGATATAAGGCCTTGCGATCACACGTCCAACCTTCCATTCAGGGCGCATCGTCAGTTCTCGAGCAATCTGGCAACAGCGGTAGAGTTCATCGAGTCCCATGATTTCTTCATTGCCACAAATTTGTAATACAGAATCCGCACTGGTATATACGATCATCTTTTTTGAATGGCTCATAGTTTCCTGTGGTGCCAGTTCTTTTAGAATTTCGGTTCCACTGGCTGCCTTGTTTCCGATAATTTCATGTCCGGTCTGTTTTTCTAACTCCTGGATCAGTTCAACAGGGAATCCGGTTTCAGTAAATGTAATGAAAGGTTTATCCACATAGATGCCCATCATTTCCCAATGACCGGTAATCGTATCTTTTCCAACACTGGCTTCAAACATTCTTCCGTAATAACCTGCTGGTTCTGAATCTATTTTGGCATGGATCGTTGGATGTAACTGGCCTAAACCAAGTTTCATCATCGTATCGATGTGAAATGGATTCATGATCAGATCAATGTGTCCAAATGTGTCTGCACCTTCATCGCCATATTCTTTGGCATTTGGCATTGCGCCAATGCCAAATGAATCGACAATGATCAAAAAAATTCGTTTAAATTGAGTCATGTCATTATTATATAAAAAAACTGTGAGTTATTCACCCACAGTTTCCAAAATTGTTTTTTCTAACGCTTTTGCGGCCAAAAGACAAGTGTTTAAACACTTTGTTTCTTTGGTATGATGAATGGGTTTTACATGGGCGCAGTCCATGTTTCCAAGCTCTTCTTTAAAGTTGCGAACACATTTTTGTGTATAGGGCCTAATTTCATCCAACTGGTCGTGTGCTTTTGTCTTTATGACCATTTTTGATAAAGCAGCTACACTGCCTACAAGAGCTCCACATGTAGAGCCAACAAACATACCTCCACCAAAGCCGGCAATCATTTTCATGTCTTCATCATGAAGATCAAGATGATAATATTCATTGGCAGCACGAATGAGTGTTTCAGAACAGTTATATCCAGATGTATAATATTTTTCAACTACGGTTTGAAATTCTGTCATATTAACGGTCCCACCCGAAATCTTTTAAGATTTCTTCTATGTTTTCTTCGAATGTACCAAAAGTGATACCAAGATTTTCTAATTTTGAAGAGTCAAGACGATAGTCTCTGAAACGTTCACTATATCTTTCTTTATTAGGAAGGATGTATTTTTCGATTGCCTCATCGCTTGCCTTAAGTTCTTTGGCGATATAAACTGCTGTTTCATATGTCGTCATCTCGTTTTTGCTGGCGACATGATAAGTGCCTGTATCTAATGCAGTGATCTTTTCAAATTGTTGAGCCAATTTTTTAGCATATGTCATGCATCTTCTTTCATTGCATGTAAACAATGTTGGTGTTTGATGCAACAATGCATTCATAACGTTTTTAATGATACTTGGGCTGGCTTTGACTTTATCAAAGCTTAATCCCATCATCCAGGAAAAACGTAAGATCAAATAGTCATCCAATTGTTCATGGATTAGATCTTCACATTCGATCTTGTTTTTACCATATACCGTTACAGCGCTGACAGATTCTTCTTCATTAAAAGGTCCATGGTTTTCTTTACCATTAAATACTTGTTCCGTTGAACAGAAAATCAAACGGGCCTGATTTTTTTTGCAGGCTTCAATGATCTTTTGTGTGGATTCCACATTGATCTTATGTGCTAATTCCGGATTTTCTTCACATACAGCTGTTGTTGCATTAGCGGCTGTGTGAAAACAGATGTCAAATTGTTTATCTTTTAAGAAAGCTTCGACTTCTTCTGGTTTGCTTAGATCGGCATCTTTTCTTGTCATCGTTATCCAGTTGAATTTATGATGGTTTTCTTTACGAACATAGCTTGCGATATAACCATTCGCTCCGGTTACTAAGATTGTTTTCATTTGTTTTCTCCTTTAACTGGTTGACTTAATAACACGTGTGCACCTTTTTGTAAGGTGATTTCTTTAGCGTTTGCCGGTACAAACATACTATCATAACGTGGTAGTGTGATGGTCGTACCATTCCATATGATATCTGTATCTTCATCCACATTGGTCAAGATTACAAAATGTGTATCACTTGTAATTGTCTGATTTTCTGTAGCAAAGATTTCATCGACAGTAAAGAATGGAGTATCGCCAATTCTTCGTGTTTCTTCTTTCGCTTCTTCAAAATGAGGCTGTAAGGCAAAATTTGTTACATCAAATGATTCTTTTAAATGCAGTGGTCTTGGGTTGCCATTGGCATCTTTTCGATTGTAGTCATAAAAACGATATGTTGTATTGGAATTTGTTCCTACTTCAATGGCCCAGATATCTTTTCCAAGAGCGTGCAGCATACCAGCTGGGATGGTTATATAGTCACCTTTTTTAACCGGCCATTTTTGAAGATATTGCTCTAATGTATTATCCTCTAAGGCTTTTTTGATTATATTGGCATCATCCACATTTGTTCCAGCAACCAATGTAGCACCTGGTTTAGCATCAATGATATACCAGCTTTCATATTTACCAAAATCATTGGAATGCTTTTTTGCGTATTCATCTTCTGGATGTACTTGAATGCTCAAGGCATCTTCTGTATCTAAATAGGCCAGGCGCAGCATTTCATGAAGTGTATATCCTTTTCCTAACATTCCTTCCATATCCTGATCGATCAATTCTTGTAGAGTTGTTTCTTCAGGCAGGTTGGTAATTTTATTTGTACAGTAAGGATGAGCTGAAACTTCCCACCATGTTCCGTATTTTCTATCGTAGTTACGATGTTTGCTGAGATGATCAGACCCCCATATTGTATAGTCTGGGATTGGTTTCAATAATAATGGCTTCATTTTATTCACCTTCAAATTCTTTTAAGATATTTAGAGAAGAACTCGTTCCAATGCGGGTAGCTCCTGCTTCAATCATTTCTTTACAAGTTTTCCAGTCGCGGATTCCTCCTGCAGCTTTTACTTGAACTTCACCATCTACAGCTTCAACCATGATCTTAACATCTTCTACTGTAGCTCCACCAGTTCCAAAACCTGTGCTTGTTTTGATAAAGTCTGGTTTTACTTCTTTGGCGATCAAAGCTAGTTGGCGAATTTCATCTTTTGTCAAATAGCAGTTTTCAAAAATAACTTTTAATAAAACCTGTCCTTCTGTACAGATTTTTTTGAATTCTTCCATTTCATGACGAATAAAGTCCCAATCATGCATCTTAGCTTTACTGATGTTGATTACATAATCAATTTCATCAGCGCCCTGTTCAATGGCCCATTTGCATTCAAATAGTTTTGTATCCAGTCCGCACTGTCCTAATGGGAATCCAATAGCAGCACCTACATGAACATCGGTTCCTTGTAATTGTTCTTTACAGAATTTAGTCCATTCTGTGTTAATAGCGACCATGGCAGCTCCAATTGTCTTTGCTTCCGTACATAGTTTTTCTAAGTCGGCATTGGTTGCATATGCCTTTAAAAAAGTATGGTCAAAATATTTTGCAAGTGATTGTTTTGTTAAGTTTTCTGTTTTCATCACATTCTCCTCCTATTGATAATTTTAATAGAATTAATTCGTAAATTCAAGTAATGTTATAACATTTAAATCGTAAAAAGTATGCTATACTGTCGAGGGTGATAAAATATGACAACTTTAGATAGAAGCATAGAATTTAAAAAAGTTTTAATGGTAATCACAAGAAAAACGATAAAGAGAGAGACTCCATTAAAAGAAGGATATAAATATACACCTTTTAGCAAAGAACTTTTAGATTCATGGTGCAGGCTTCATGTAAAAACAGGCTTATTTGAAACGATGGAACAGGCAAAGAATAAATTAGATGAGATGTTACAACAAGATGAAGACTTCTTTAAAGAGAACTTTCTTTTTGTGGTAAATGAAGCCAATGAACTGGTAGCCAGTGCTGGATTATGGACAGGAAAAGATTTTGATGGAAATCGCCTTCGTTTGCATTACATATCTGTTGATCCAAACGAGCAGCATAATGGAATTGCGCATGCGATGATTTCACGTTTATGCATCAAGTATGATTCGATTCCAGGTAAGTATCCATTGTATTTAGCAACACAGAGCCAGTCTTATGGTGCGATTGCTCTGTATAGTCGAATGGGATTTACACCTTACTTAGGTGAGTATAATGGATGTTCTCAAGAAAAAAATGAAGCGGCATGGGAATATACAACAGAAATTTTAAGAGAAAAGGTTAAACAATAGGGAAGAAAGGCTACTTTTAGCAGTTATATCTTGACTCTGCTAAAGAGTTGCGTTATACTAGCATACGCAAGGCTAGAGTGCTAAAAGGAGTGATATTATGGCCAGAAAAAAACAATTTAAGGCTGAATCAAAACGATTATTAGATTTAATGATCAATTCAATTTATACGCATAAGGAAATCTTCTTACGTGAGTTGGTTTCTAATGCAAGTGATGCGATCGATAAATATTATTATTCAAATGCCGGACATGTAGATCCATCTACATTTGAAATTCGTATTGAACCAAATAAAGAAGCTCGTACATTAACTATTTCAGATACTGGTATTGGTATGTCTAAAGAAGAATTGGAAGAAAATCTAGGTACCATTGCCAAGAGTGGGTCTTTGGCATTCAAAGAACAAATGGAAAACAACAAAGAACATGAAAATGATGTGGATATCATTGGTCAGTTTGGTGTTGGGTTCTACAGTGCATTCATGGTTGCCAAAGAGTTATGCGTAATTTCTAAAAAAGATGGCAGCGATGAAGCTTATAAATGGATCAGTGATGGCGATTCAGGATATACGATTGAACCAGCTGAAAAAGAAACAACAGGTACTACAATTATCTTGACTTTAAAAGATGATACTGAAAATGACGATTATTCTAAATATTTGGAAACATATACACTTAAAGATTTGATCAAAAAATATTCAGATTATATCCGTTACCCAATTAAGATGAATGTTGAAACCAGCAAGATCAAAGCGGAAACAAAAGATTCTGATAAACCAGAATATGAAACTGTTATTGAAGATCAGACATTGAATTCCATGGTTCCATTATGGAAACGTCAAAAATCTAAAATAACCGATGAGGAATACAATCAATTCTATAAGGATCATTTCTATGATTATGCGGATCCAAAACGTGTGATTCATTTTAGCGTTGAAGGAAATGTCAGCTTTACTGCTTTATTGTATATTCCAAGTCATGTACCACAAGGTTTCTATCATCAGGACTATAAGAAAGGCCTTCAGTTGTATTGCCGTGGTGTATTTATCATGGATCATGCAGAGGAATTGTTGCCAGATTACTTGCGCTTTGTCAAAGGCTTAGTGGATTCCCAAGATCTTTCATTAAATATCTCTCGTGAAATGTTGCAGCATGATCATCAGTTAAAGGCGATTGCTTCTCGAATCGAAAAGAAGATATTAAGCGAATTAACAAACATGTTGACAAAAGAACGAGAAACATATGAAGAATTTTGGAAGGAATTTGGTCTAAACATCAAATTTGGTGTATATAACAACTACGGAATGGATAAAGATAAACTTCAAGATTTATTATTGTTCTATTCCAGCAAAGACCAAAAACTTGTTACATTAAATGAGTATGTAAATCGCATGAAGGAAGACCAGAAGGACATCTATTTTGTTTCTGGATCAGATGTAAATTTGATCGATAAGTTACCAATTGTTCAAACATTGAAGAAGAAAGATTACGAAGTTCTATATTTAACAGATGAAGTCGACGAATTTGTTATGCAGACATTGATGACATATCGTGAAAAGACATTTAGAAATGCAGCTCAAGGAGACTTAGATCTAGATTCTGAAGAAGAAAAACAAGAATTGGAAAAAGCTAAGGAAGATAATAAAGAACTATTGAAATTCATGAAAGAGTCGTTGCATGATCAAGTTGCAGAAGTAAAACTCTCCAATCGTTTGATCGATGATCCAGTATGTTTGACTGCTGGAGAAGGCTTATCTTTTGAAATGGAAAAAGTCTTTGCGAATATGCCAAAGGATAATCCAATGATGCCAATGAAGGCTACACGTATTCTTGAAATCAATCCAAATCATCCGATTTTTGAAACATTGAAAGAAGCATTTAGTTCAAATAAAGATAAGGTTGCAGAAATTGCCGATGTTTTATATAATCAGGCTCTATTGATTGAAGGATTCAAAATCGAAGACCCAATTGCATACTCTAGAAAGATCTGTGAATTACTAGTAAAATAGCCGGAATGTATTTTCCGGTTTTTTTGTTATAATTTAGAAAAGGAAACATATATGATTGTTCGAAAATATCAAAGCTTAGATTGTGAAGAAATGGCACAGTTATTTTATGATACCGTTCATACGATAAATAGAAAAGATTATTCTAAAGAGCAGTTGGATGTCTGGGCAGATGGAAAGGTTGATATAGAATCTTGGAATCAACGTTATTTATCATCTCACACACTTGTTGCGATAGAAGATAAAAGGATCGTTGGTTTTGGAAATATCGACGATCAAGGCTATCTAGATATGTTATATGTCCATAAAGAGTATCAAAATAACCAAATTGCGACCAAGCTCTGCGATCAATTAGAAAAGTTTGTAACAGGTAAGATCACAACATATGCTTCCATAAGCGCAAAAGGTTTTTTTGAAAAAAGAGGGTATAGAGTCATTAGGGAAAACGAAGTGATTCGAAAAGGAATCACGTTGACAAATTATTTAATGGAAAAAGAATGAGCATATACATGTTCATTCATCATAATAAGGTTTATACTTAAGTTAAGGAGATGATGATCATGAAAAAAATATTATTTATTGTTGGATCATTGCGCAGGCATTCATTCAATGCTCAATTAGCTGGCTATGTAGAAGATAAAATTAAGGATAAAGTTGAAGTATCATATTTGCAGTATCGAGATATTCCTTATATGAATGAAGATTTAGAAAACCCAGAACCTATTGATATTCGAAGAATTAAGAAAGAAGTTATGGAGGCAGATGGGGTTTGGATCTTTACTCCTGAATATAATGGATTTATTCCTGGCCTTTTGAAAAATCTTCTAGACTGGTTGTCAAGAAGAATCGATCTACAGGCCGAATGGAATCAGACAGCTCTTGCCAATAAACCTGTTACATATTCTGGTGCTGCCGGTAAAAGTGGCTCTGCAAAGGCACAAGCTCAGCTGGAAGTTTTATTACCGTTTATTTTAATGGATGTTGTTAATAAACATACCGCAAAGGTTCAAATCAAACCAGAAGATCATAAAACGCAGATCTTGACGTTAAATAAAGAAGAAGAGGAAATGATTGATTTTCAGATCAATGATTTCTTATCTCATTTAAATGTGCAGAATTAATATTCTGCATTTTTTCTTGTGTATCCTTTAAGTTTTAAATATACTAAGTTCATGGTAAAAAATATTATATTTGATATCGGCAATGTTCTTGCAACATTCAAACCAAAAGATTTTTTAATGGATCTTTTTAAGGATCCTACACTTGTGGATCAATTTTTCGAAGTGTTCTTTACAAAACTTTGGCATGAATATGATCAAGGATTATATACTAAAGAACAGATGGTACAAAAAGGTTTACAGAAGATGCCGGACCAAAAGGAAAAAATTAATAAAATGATGGATGTATGGACATCATATGTCGTTGGGATTCAAGAAAATCTTGATTTGATCCAAATCTATCAAAAAAAGGGATATAAAGTTTTTATCCTTTCGAATCTTCCAGAAGATTCATATATTTACTTGAAAGAACATTATGATTTTATAGATCAAGTTGATGGGGGAATCTATTCATATCAACTTAAATTAATCAAGCCGGATGTAAAGATCTTTGAAGCTTTGTTGGAGAAATACGGCCTAAATGCAAATGAATGTATCTTTATTGATGATACTGAAGTAAATATCAGGGCTGCTGAAAAACTAGGTTTTTATACGATATGGTTAAAAGATCATACACAGCTGGCTACATTGTTAAAGGAGAATTTGAATGAAGTGTAAAGTAGGGAAAATATGTGGAGGATGTGCATATCTTTCAAAAAGTATGGAAGAACAGGCATCCATTAAGAAAGCTCAGGTTGAAGAACTAGCTCAAAGAAATCATCTTAAATTAAGAGTAGGGGATGTCTTAACCGCAAAAAATACGACACATTATAGAAATAAGGTGATTGTTGGCTTTGCGAAGAATAAAGGGAAGGTTTATTCTGGCTTATATGCAGCCAAATCGCATCGTGTAGTGGCTTGTCAAAACTGTATGATGCATCCTGATATTGTGAATAAAATCATTGTTAAGATCGAAGAATTGGTTAGTTCAATGAAAATTGAATTATATAATGAAAAAACACGCACCGGTTTATTGAGACATGTATTGATTCGCTATGCTCATAAGACAGATGAAGTGATGGTTGTTTTTGTCACCAGCAAGAAGATGTTTCCTTCTAGAAGAAATCTTGTCAATGCGCTCGTAAAGGAATTTAAAGAAATCAAAACGATCGTACAAAATGTAAATCCAAGAAACACAAGTATAGTCCAGCAAGATGAAACGATTCTTTTATATGGGGATGGAATGATTACAGATGAATTATGTGGTTTAAAGATTTCTTTCTCAAATCGATCTTTTTATCAAATTCATTCGGAACAGTGTGAAGTACTCTACGATATGGCCCGAAAAATGTGTGATTTAACAAAGACAGACACAGTATTGGATACATATTGCGGTGTTGGTACGATTGGATTGACTTTGGCATCTAGTTGTAAGAGTGTTACTGGTGTAGAAATAAATCCAGACGCTATTGAAAACGCTAAATTGAATGCGAAACAGAACAATATTAAGAATGCCAAATTTATCTCTATGGATTCGACAAGATACATGATGGAAGCAAAGAAATTTAGAAACCATTATGATGTAATTATTTTAGATCCACCTAGAGCTGGTACAACAAAAGAGTTTATTGAAGCATCTACCTCTCTTCAACCAAAGAAGATCTTGTATATCTCTTGTGATCCAAAAACAATGATGCGTGATCTTGTCATGTTTAGACAAAAAGGATATATGACAAATAAGATTGAGCTTGTGGATATGTTCCCGTTTACTGAACATATTGAAAGCATCTGTGTTTTAACAAAAAGAGAAATAGGAAATGTAAATAAAAAGAATTATAAAAGATAGAATATAAATTGTTTAAAAATGATAAAAATCTCATATTACAGATAAAGTCTCGATAGAAGTATTCTTCATCTGTATATGAGGTTTTTTTGCGCAGGAAAAACAAAGCATAACTATTGATTGATGATTTTCAATGATTATAAATCGGAGACAAGATAGCTAATTCTTATTTTATCCTTTGGGTTCTTTTTAAAAATAAGTTTTGAATTTTCATTGATATAATCATAAACATTTGTGGTTGTTTTATAATTTTTTATTAAAGCAACAATATTATTTATATGACTGGTTTTATATAGTAAAAAAGTAAATGATTGTTTTATTTACGTCAAGAATTAAAAAGACTCATTTCTATTATGTCGAATGTGTCTTTTTTTACTATTTCATTTGATTTTGTAAATGTTCTAGGAAAAGGGTAGCACTTTTTGACAAGATTTGATTTTTCTTCCAAATCAAATACATATTAGTTTGTATTTCTGGTTCAATAGGTCTAAAACAAAGAACGCTTTCTAAGCTTGTATTGACAAGATTGTCAAATCCCAAGGCATAACCTACATTCTCTTTGACAAGAATAGCTGCATTATAGATTAGATCAAAAGTTGCAACAATATTAAGTCTACTTTCGTTTTGATTTAACCAGTGTGCCATTTTGTTATAACCTCTTTGGCGAGAAACTAGAAGGGGAATATCGTAAAGATCATCAAGATGAATTGATTTTTTAGAAACAAATGGAGAGTCCTTACGCATGATCAATCCCCATCGATCATGAAAAGGTATATTTATAGAATTATATTTTGAAATATCTAAATCTTGCACTATGACCGCAAAGTCTAACAATCCCTTATCTAATTGATCGCATACACTTGTGGCATTTCCACTATACATATTTAATTGGATGTTTGGATATTCCTTTAAGAGATTCTTTGCGGTTTTGGCAATGTATGTAATTCCTTTTGATTCAGCACACCCTAGATCGACATAGCCACCAGTAAAATCGTGCATAGCTTTAAATTCGTTGGTTGTTTTATCAACCATATTTAAAATATCAGCTGTTCTTTTAGACAATAATTTACCTTCGTTAGTTAGCTGAATATTATGACTGCTTCGAACGAATAGCTGTTGTCCTAATTCTTCTTCCAGGTTTTTTAATTGTCTAGAAAGAGTGGGTTGGGTAATATGCAGATTTTCTGCTGCTTTGGTAATGTTTTGTTCTTTTGCTACTTCTTGAAAATATTTTAATACTCTAAGTTCCATATGTCTTCCTGTTTATCTTTATTTTACGTGCAATAGAAATGCTTATCAAGCATAAGATGTTATGTGATATAAGTATTATACTTTATAAAAAAGAATCCTATAATTAAGATAGGAGGTTAAAAATGAGCAAAAATATTTTGATCATATCAACCAGTCCAAGATTCAACAGCAACTCAGATATTCTGGCACAAAGTTTTGAAAAGGGTGCACTAGAAGCAGGACATCTTGTTGAAAGAGTTACACTTAGAGATAAGACGATTCAATTTTGTAAAGGATGTTTATCTTGTGTTAAAACACAAAAGTGTGTGATCCACGATGATGTTAATGAAATCGTTGAGAAGATGAAAGAGACGAATGTTCTTGTTTTTTCAACACCAATCTACTATTACGAAATGTGCGGTCAGATGAAAACATTATTAGATCGAGCCAATCCATTATTTAATGCAGACTATAAATTTAGAGATATTTATTTTATTGCATCGGCTGCAGAAAATGGAGATCATGTATGGGCAAAAGCTGTGAATGGTTTAGAAGGATGGATAGATTGTTTTGAAAAATCACATCTTTCAGGTGTTGTATTTGCTGGTGGAGTGACAGATCCAGGTGAGATACAAGGCCATCAATCTTTAAAAAGAGCATTTGAAATGGGAAAGAATATCCGGTAAGAAAGAAGGTGTAGTATGAAGACAATGGATAAAAAAGTTTTTGATGAGCAGAATGTATTTGGATTAGGTCAGCCAAACGATGCGTTTGCACAATATTTTATTGGGAATTCATATTTAAATGGATTAACAAATCCAAAAGAATGTGGTCTTGCTTTGGCAAATGTTACTTTTGAACCAGGATGCAGAAATAATTGGCATATCCATCATGCGACAAGTGGTGGAGGTCAGATTTTGATCTGTACTGCAGGAGAAGGTTGGTACCAGGAAGAAGGCAAAGATCCAGTTGAATTAAAGCCTGGAGTTGTTGTAGTGATCCCGCCAGAAGTAAAACATTGGCATGGAGCAAAAAAAGATAGTTGGTTCAGTCATATCGCCTTTGAAGCACCAGGAGAAAACACTTCAAATGAATGGTGCGAACCAGTGGATGACGAAGCTTATCTAGCATTATAAGTGATGAAAAAAGTCAGGTTTCTGGCTTTTTTTCGTTACGAAAAAAGAGCAATTTTTGTAGAAAAATATATTTATATTTTACGTAGATTTTTCGTCATTATGTTTCATATTGTGATAAAATATGTATATTGCAGTGCATAGTTGGAGGTAAGTATTATGTATGAAGATAATGATAATTTGTATTTAGTAAGTGATATGGATGAGGATATCAAAAAACGTAAAGAACTCATCGAAGAAGCTAAAAATATCAATGCCGATAAAAATTGGAATGAAATCTATCGTCAGATTTCTGATTTAAGAAGAAAATGGAGACGAATCTCAAGTTGGGAATCAGCTTATGAAGATTCTCTGAATGAAGAATTTGAATCTTATATTGATGCGTTGTACGCAAAACGTAATGAAGTATATAAAAATGCTTCTGGAATCAAAGAGGAGTTAATCGCTCAAGCAAAGAAAGTAGCTGCATCTAATGATCTTAAACACGCTACTGAAGAAATGAATGAGTTAATGAATCAGTGGAAACAAGCTGGTTCTGCAGGTAAAGACGATGATGCTCTTTGGGAAAGTTTCAACCAGATCCGTCAGAGTTTTTTTGATAAAAAACACGAACAATGGGAACAGATGCAGACTAAGTTCTCTGATGCTGCAGCTGCTAAACAAGATTTGATCCAGCAGGCAAAAGAGCTTGCAAATTCTGAAGAATGGCAAAAGACATCTACTAAGTTTAAAGAATTGATGGATGCCTGGAAAGCTGCAGGAAGCGCAGGAAGAGAAAAAGAAGATGATTTATGGAATGAGTTTAATGAATACCGTCAAACATTCTATAAAGCTCGTAATGCGTATTATGAAAAGCTTCATGTCCTTCAAGATCAAAACCTAGAAGCTAAAAATGAGTTAATTGCTCGAGCTAAAGCTATTAATGAAACGAAATCTTATTCAAGAGAAAATACAAAACAAATGAAAGAACTTGGTGTTGAATGGAAGAAAATCGGTTCTTGTCGAAAAGAAAAAGAAGAAGCGGTTTGGAAAAACTTCAAGGAACAAATGGATCAGTATTTTGATGGCTTAAGACAGGCTAATGAACAAAAACATCTTCAATGGAAACAAAGAATGATGGAAGTTCGTACAAGAAAAGACGAATTGATGCAGGAACAAAAACATCAGATCAAACGCATGCAGGAAGATATCGGTAATGTTCTTGGAGAAAGAGCAATTAGTGAATTAGAACAAAGAATCGAAGATAAGAAAAAATTTATCGAAGAACTTGAAGCTCAAATCAAAGATATTGACTCTCAATTATCTGAATAAAAAATGAGGTTATTCCTCATTTTTTTTGACGATTTCAAGATAATCTCTCTCTTTGCTTTTTTGTCTTGGGACAAATAAAGCGGCAATATTTTTCTTATCTTGGTTTTTAGTATAAAAGAACCCAAATATTGAGAAGATAATTGCGCCTATGAAGTTAACAAATAAATCTTCCATCGTATCAATTAAACCGATGTCTAGATATCCATTGATATTCAATGCCTGCCCATCAATCATTACATTTTTTATGTCTGAAATAGATGTCATAGCACCGCTTGGATCGATGGAAACAGAATTAATTGTATGAATGATCGTATCTTTTTGTGTGTCCATCGCAAAGAATGTGTCCATTGAAAATTCAAAGAATTCCCAGATGACACCGATTGTCATAGAAAAACTGAAAGCTACGATACAGATAAAAATTGGAGATAATTCAAATTTTGCTTTTTTGGATTTATTTAAAATATCAACTAGGGAATATCCAATGGCAGCAGCCAAGAATCCATTCATTGTATGCAGCATTGTATCCCAATTGCTATATTTTAGGTAAAAATCATCAATTTCACCTAAAATTTCTGCAGCGAATATAAATAAAAGAATTATGATCTCCAATGTAATCGGCAATTCGATCTTAAATGTCATTTGAACAACACTTGGTACAATCAATAACAGTAAAGTTAAAAGGGCATAGAAAACATTTTCCCAGTTTTGATTAAATATTTGAAGAATCAAAACAAGGATGACCAATAGCCGTAAAACCATGTATACAAGAAAAGAACTTCTGTGTTCTCTTAACTCCATAGACAGAGCCTCTTTATATTGTTTTATAAATTTCATATATCTTTTCTCCTAATAATAGTACCTATAATACACTAAAATGTTTTAAAAATCATTATTTTTGAATCATTAAATGTTATGGTAAAATTAAGATGTTTTGGAGATGACAATATGAACAAGGATTTAATTAAATATGCATTCATGCAGACTCTTCCTATCATGGCAGGTTATTTAGTTTTAGGAATGGGTTTTGGTATTCTTCTATATGATCATGGCTATTCTGTATTATGGGCCATTTTGATGAGTATTACCATCTATGCAGGAAGCATGCAATATGTAGCAATTGATTTGATAAGTTCAGGTGCCTCAGTCTTAACAACTTTATTAATGACATTGATGGTAAATGCAAGACATCTATTCTATGGTATTTCAATGGTTGATAAATATAAAGATACGAAACCATATAAGCCATATTTGATTTATGCACTTACAGATGAGACGTATTCTTTAGTTTGTGATGCTCATATTCCTGAAGGAATGGATATCAATAAATATTATTTTTTAGTTTCATTATTTGATCAATGTTACTGGGTCATAGGAAGTGTTTTAGGATCTTTGATAGGCAGTGCATTTTCTTTTAATACAACAGGTGTGGATTTTTCAATGACCGCTTTATTTGTAGTAATCTTTGTAGAACAATGGGAGAGTGCTGATAATCATATACCGGCAAGTATTGGAATTTTGGTTTCTGTTATCTGTTTGATCGTGTTTGGAGCGGATAGTTTTCTGATTCCAACTATGATTATCATTACGATTGTTTTATTTCTATTGAAAAATAGGATACTAGGAGGTAAGAAAGTATGATTCATTCATTGGTTTTAGTTATCATAATGAGTGTTATGACAATGATTTTGCGTTTTTTTCCTTTTCTTGTGTTCTCAAATAATACACCAGGTCCAATCTTATACTTGGGCAAGGTTTTACCATATTCCATTATGGCGATGCTGGTGGTCTATTGTTTAAGAAATACAGATTTTTTATCAGGTTCACATGGTGTTGCAGAAGTGTCTGCTACTATATTAGTTATTGTATTGCATAAATGGAAACATAATACGTTGTTATCTATTCTTTTGGGAACTTTATTTTATATGTTTATGGTACAAGTGATTTTTTGATCATTAATAAAAATCAATAAGAAATGTGATATAATAATAACAGGTGATAATATGTTTGTAGAAGAAAGACAAGCCTTGATTTATGAAGAGCTGCAATCAAATGGCAGGGTTCGCGTTAAAGATTTGAGTAAAAAGTTTAATGTAAGTGAAGATTTGATACGCAAGGATCTTAATGTTCTGGAAAAAGAAGGGAAATTAAGAAAAATTTATGGTGGGGCTGTACTGGCGAAAGAAAATGTGCAAAGAAAACTGGCCTCACAACGAAAGAATATTAACTTAGATGCGAAAAAGAATATTGCCAAGAAAGCAATAAATATCATAGAACCGGGCGATATCATTTTCTTAGATATCTCTACAAGTTCTATAGAGATGGCCAAGCTTTTGATCAACGAACAAAAACAAATGACGGTTATAACAAACATGTTAGAGGTTATTAATATCTTAGTTTCTTCAAATATTAATGTAATTTTTATTGGTGGAGAACTGGATTATGGACACGATGGATTTGTTGGTTCTTTGACAAATCAAATGATTGATGGATTTCGCTTTGACAAGGCTTTCTTAGGGGTTGTAGGCGTTGATATCAATGATAATTCAGTTATGACATATATGCCAGCTGATGCGCAAACGAAAAAATTGGTACTCTCACATTCAAAAGAAACGTATATGTTATGTGAATCGGAAAAATTCAATCAAATTGGAAACTATCAATATGCAAAGATTGATGATTTTTATGGATTGATCTGCGATAAAGATTTATCTTTAGGATTGCATAAAGAATTAAAACAATATGATATTAAGGTGATCGAGTGATCATCTTTTTTTGCACAAAAAAAGTAGACATTTCGTCTACTTTGTCCATTTAGCAAATTCTTCATCCGTTGCTAAAACATAATGTTCGCCTTCAACATGGATTTGTTTTCCTTTGCTATAATCAATTCCACTGGTTGCGTAGTCATAGGAGATAGAAGTACGTGTTTTTTCAACCACTGGATTAGGCTTAGGAATAGCGCTCAATAATGATTTAGTATATGGATGAATTGGATTTTTAAAGATTTCATCTGTTGTTCCAGTTTCAACAAGATGACCTAAGTGCATGACACCAATATGATCTGAGATATATTTAACCATGCTAAGATCATGTGCGATAAATAGGTAAGCACAACCTCTTTCTTTTTGGATCTTCTTCATTAGATTGACAACTTGAGCCTGAATAGAAACATCCAGTGCAGAGATTGCTTCATCGGCAATAACAAGATCCGGGTTCATGATCAAAGCTCTTGCAATACCGATACGTTGTCTTTGTCCACCAGAGAACTGGTGAGGATATCTTGATGCATGTTCTTTAGATAAACCCACCATTTCAAGAATGTCATAGACTTTTTGATTACGTTCTTCAATCGTTTCATAAGAATGATGAATATCTAACCCTTGTGCTACGATATCAATTACTTTTTTTCTTGGATTTAGGCAAGCCATTGGATCTTGGAAGATCATCTGCATTTTAGTATGCAGCATGGCTTGAGTTTCTTTGGACATTTTGTCGGAGATATCTGCTCCATTAAATGTTATTTTCCCGCCTGTTGGTTTATATAAACGAATAACACTTCGTCCTGTCGTTGATTTACCTGAACCGGATTCTCCAACAAGACCATATGTTTCTCCTGGATAAATCTTAAATGAAATGCCATCAACTGCTTTAACAGTGAATTTACGACTTACTTTAAAGTACTGTTTTAAATCTTCAACAACAAGGATAGGTTCTTTTGACATGCTATACCCCCTCCTTCTTCATCTTGTCTAATCGTCTTCTTAAAGCTTCCGGCATTTC
This sequence comes from Faecalitalea cylindroides ATCC 27803, assembly GCF_000469305.1. Classification (GTDB taxonomy): domain Bacteria; phylum Bacillota_I; class Bacilli_A; order Erysipelotrichales; family Erysipelotrichaceae; genus Faecalitalea; species Faecalitalea cylindroides. The sequence goes on along the minus strand of NZ_KI270978.1, from coordinate 5,091 downwards.
TACTTTTGGTGCATTTTCATGCATTAACCAGCTAGAAACTTTATGTGTTTTTGAACCTGGAACATAATATGTTGGCGGATCAAGTCTTAGATCAATATTCAAGGCATATTTGTTACGAGGAGCAAATGCATCACCTTTTACTTCGTAAATTAAGTTTGGTGGTGTACCAGGGATCGTATAAAGTTCATCATCGTCTGTGTCTAAATCAGGCATAGCGGATAAAAGACCCCATGTATAAGGATGTCTAGGATCATAGAATATTTCATTGATCGTTCCTGTTTCTACTATTTTTCCAGCATACATAACGTTAACATAATCTGCAACTTTAGCGACGACACCTAAATCGTGTGTAATATAGATTACAGATAAGTTTTTCTTCTTTTGAATTTCCTGGATCAATTCCAAGATCTTAGCTTGAATGGTTACGTCCAATGCTGTTGTAGGTTCGTCGCAAATCAATACATATGGATCACAAGATAGGGCAATGGCAATAACGATACGCTGACGCATACCTCCAGATAACTGGTGTGGATAGTTTTTCATTCTTTTTTCAGCATCTGTAATCCCAACAAGCTCTAACAATTCCAATGCTTTTTGATAAGCTTCCTGTTTGCTTTTTTTATAGTGATACATCATTGGTTCCATGACCTGACGCCCGATTGTCATTGTAGGGTTTAGGGAAGTCATAGGATCTTGGAATACCATGGCGATCTTACGACCACGAATTTCTTTTTGAAGTTCGCGTTCAGACATTTGCACAATGTCTCTTTCTTGTCTTTCGCCAGTATATTCGTCATACCATACATAATCAATCGTTCCGCTATCAATCGTTCCGTTACTTGCCAAGATGCCCATGATAGCCTTGGTCGTAACAGATTTTCCAGATCCAGATTCACCAACGATTGCGATGGTTTCTCCTTTATAAAGGTCAAGGTTTACACCACGAATTGCCTTTACATTTCCGTTATCAGTTTTAAATGAGATATTTAAATCTCTGATTTTTAAAATTCTTTCTCTATCAGCCATCTATTATCTCTCCTTCATCGTAGGGTCAAGTGCATCGCGTAATCCATCACCAAATAAGTTGAAGCAAAGCATTAATAATGAGAAGATCGCAACAGGGATCAACATGATGTATGGATATACTAAGAATGATTTATAACCATCATTGATCAAAGTTCCTAAACTAGCTTCTGGAATAGGCAAACCTAATCCGATAAAAGACAAGTACGCTTCATAGAAGATAGCATTTGGAATGGACATCATGACCATGATGATCATTTGACTATAAATATTAGGAAGAATTTCTTTAAAGATGATAAAGAAATCTTTAGCGCCTAATGTACGTGATGCAAGGACATATTCTTCTTCTTTTACTTTTAAGACCTGAGCACGTGTGATGCGTGACATACCGATCCATTCTGTAAAGGCAAGGGCAATAATAATTGTGCCAAGACTTGGTTTCATGAACATTAATAATATAATAAGAACAACTAGAGTAGGGATCGAGTTAATGATTTCCTGGATTCTTTGCATAATGGAATCGACTTTTCCACCGAAGTAACCAGAAATTAAACCATATGTAACACCGATGACAACATCGATGATAATTGCCGCAACGGCAACGAATAAAGAAATTCTTGTACCATACCATAAGCGAGTCCATAGATCTCGTCCATAAGAGTCGGTTCCAAATAAATGTTCTCCATTAGGAGCAATGTTTTTTAGTGAAGTATTGATTTCGGCATAGTCCCATGAAGAAAACATTGGAGCAAGAATTGCAAACAACGTGATGATCAAAATTAAAATTACAGCAACGACAGCTCCTTTATTTCTGCAGAAGCGTTTTACAGCATCTTTCCATGCGGATGTAGTTGGGATGACTTCATCAATTGTGATATCTCTTTTGTCTCCAACAAATTCAAAATCATTTGGTAAAAATTTATTGTCTTCCATTATCCCTCATCCTTTCCTAAACGAATTCTTGGATCGATGATTCCATATGCGATATCGATAACAAGCATCATAATGATATACATAGCAGCATATAAGAATGCACAAGCCAAAATAATGTTATAATCTGAACTCAAAATACTGTTTACAAGCAATTTTCCTAAACCAGGAACACTACATAACAATTCAACTACCATTGTTCCTGTCATAAGGTTTACCAAGATTGGTCCTAAGATCGTGATAACTGGAATCAAGGCGTTACGTAAAGCATGTGAGAATATTAATGTTTTACGATCAAGACCTTTGGCTTTTGCAAGGATCATATAGTCACTATCAAGCACTTCAATCATTTCGGTTCGAGTAAAACGTGAAACATTGGCTATAACACCTGTGGAAAGGGCAGCCACCGGCATGATGGAAGAATAAATTGGTTGACTGGAACTATATGCTGTAGGTAAAATTCGCAAATAAGATGCAAAGAAAATCAAGATCAGTAATGCAAATACGAAAGATGGGATTGAAACACCAATTACGGATAAAGCTGTTGCAAGTGTATCCCAAATTGAGTTTCTATGTAAAGCAGCGAATACACCTAAAGCCATTCCGATGATCGTACCGATGATAACAGCAGCTAAACCATACAGGAATGAGATTTTAGCAGCATTTCCTACCAGAGAAGCAACAGGCATATCTTTATACAAGTTCATAGATACGCCGAAATTACCTGTAAGCATATCTTTTACGTAGATAACAAACTGAGTAAATATAGGTTTGTCTAATCCGTATTTTGCCTCGATAACTGCTCTTTGTGCTGCGCTTAATTTTTCGTTATTGATTGGAGAACCAGGTAAAAAGCGAACCATCAAGAACAATACAACGAGAATTACAAATAAAGTAATAGCTGAAATAATAAGTCGTTTACCTATATATTTCAAAGTCGATTTATTCATATCTTCACTCTCCTTAAAAAAACAAACACAATATAGCGAAAACCATATTGTGTTCATTATAATTTTCATTTACTAACTATTCAGCAATGTCAACATAGTTGAATGTGTAAGGTACACCAACTGGTTTTTGTACTAGGCCAGTAACACTTGTGTCTTGAAGTGTTGAACTTCCTTTTTCAAATACAGGGATATAGCATAGATCATCCATCATAATCTTTTCTGCATCGATCATTAACTGCCAACGAGCGTTTACATCCGCTTCAACAGCAACTTGATCCATGATTGAATCGTATTCTGTATTAGACCATTTACCATAGTTGTTTGCATTGTCAGAAATACATAAGTTCAAGTAAGTAGTTGGATCACCATAGTCTGGACCCCAACGAGTACATGCGATATCGAAGTCTTGGTTAGCTTGTTTAGTATAAATTCTATCTTGTTTTGTAGTGGCAACCATTTCGATTTCTAAACCATCTAACTGACTGAATGCATCCTGTAGATATGTTGCTAACTGATCCATTGGAGATTCATCAGTACCGTATAGTAGGCGAAGAGAAATTGTATCTTTTCCTAATTCTTCTTTAGCAGCATCTAAATATTGTTGTGCTTGTTCTAAATCATAAGAAGTATAAGATCCAGCATCTGAACGGAAATCTGTTCCACTTGGACTTGTAGATAATCCACTTGGTACAAATCCTGTAGCAGCTGTTGAACCATCTTTCAACACATTGTTAACGAAGTCTTCACGATTGATTGCATAAGATAAAGCTTTTCTTAAGTTAAGATTTTGTAAATCAGAGTTACCGAAATTTAACTGTAGATAGAATAGGTAACCTTCTTTAATGCTCTTATAAGATTCAGAATCTTTATATTTGTCAACCAATTCAGAGTTGATCAAAGCAAACTGCGTTTCGCCATTATCGAATGCTGTAGCAGCAACTTCTGGTTCCTGAACTAAGTTAAGAACTAAGTTATCAAGATTTACAGCATCGGCATTCCAGTAGTTTTCATTTTTAGAGAAAGTTGCCTGTCTTCCTGGTTCCCAAGTTTCCATGATGAATGCACCGTTAGATAGTACATTTTCTGCGCTCTTAGCATATTCAGCGCCTTTTTCTTCACAGAATTCCTGATTAATTGGATAGTAGCAAGGGAATGTCATTAATTCCTCAAAATAAGAAACTGGACTTGTTAATGTAACCTGGAATGTTTTATCATCAACAGCTACTGCCTGAAGTGTGTTTAGATCGTCCTGAGTAAGTTCTTCACCTTCTCCAAGTTCAGCTTGTTTAGCCATCAACTCATCAGCGCCTTTAACCTTAGCTCCATCAGATCCTAACATGTATGCATAGTTTCCTGAATTTTTAATGATTCGCTGCCATGCATAAACAAAGTCGTTTGCGGTTACTTCATCACCGTTAGACCATTGTGCATCTCTAAGTTTGAATGTGTGAGTCAAACCATCTTCACTGACTGTATGCTCTTCAGCAATTGCAGGAACGATGTTTCCTTCTTCATCCACGCCCATCAAACCATCGATACATGCGTGCATTGCGCTAAAAGACATACCGTCATCAGCATCTGATGAATCAAGGTTTTTGATATCCAACTCAGCAGAATATGTATACGTTTTGCCTTCAAGCTGATTGCTACCACAACCTACCAACATACTGGCAGTTAAAGCAGAAGCAACTAGTAATTTTAGTTTTTTCATATACTTCTCTCCCTCTAGTGTTCAAACCGTGAACACGTATACAAGTATTATAAACAAAAAGATCTTTTTTGCAAGTAATTTTCATAAAAATTTTCAAAAACATGAAAATAAAGAAAAACTTAATGAAATGATGTAACATTTGGTATCAATTAGAAATTAACACTATAATATATAGAAAACGGGAATTAATTAATATATAAAATAATCTTGATAATCTTGGAAAGCGATAGATTTGATTATTGTGCAAACTTTTCAAAGTGTAAAAATCCAACGTTGATTTTGAGATTATTATTTAAAGATTATAGATTTATAAATATAAATTAATAAAAGAAACCATTAATGATCTGTTAGGAGTTAGCAAAAAACATTTTTTGAAAGTCTAATAAAAGCTAAATTCACAAAAAATCTTAATAAATAATGGATATTTAAAAAATATAAAAAAAGTGAAAAAAGTATTTGACATGGAAGGGGGATATT
>NZ_KI270977.1 GCF_000469305.1 Faecalitalea cylindroides ATCC 27803 | reverse complement strand
AAAAAAGGGGGTCTAACAGTTAAAAGTTAGATCTAAAAAAGGACTGGAATTCCTTAAATGGAAACTCCAGTCCTTTTTGTCTGTAGTATAATTTAGTTATGCTACAAAACCAATTTAACCAAACAAATTATAATCATTATTCTGGTTTTGTGCAACTCTCTCTGCCATTTGATCTCTCTGTTAAAATAGATTCAAATGACCCTGTGTTTTCGTTTCTTGAAGCGGTAGAAGGGATTGATTTTTCAAAGTTTGTTAAGATTACCCGCTCAAATAATACACATTCACACGATAGAGTCATGTTGCTCAAGACCCTTTTGTTTGCTTTTCAGGAAGGCAATCGTTCACTGACGAAGATCGCACAGTTATGTAAGACAGATATTCGTTACATGTATCTGACAAATGAGGAATGTCCAAGTGCCATGGCATTTCAGAGAATGACAGAACAATTGAAAGAATCAATTGATGATGTTTTCTTTACGATTTCTAAACATATCGCCAGGGACTTAATGCTTTGTGATACGGATGTACAGTATATAGACGGTACAAAGATAGAGGCAAATGCGCATAAGAATTCATTCGTGTATAAAAAACGGATTATGAATGCAGAAACACGTCTGTTCGAAAGAATTACGGAAGATATCTATCGGCTGAACGAAACTTATGAATATCATTATCCGGTAAAAGGAAAATACGAAGCATTCGATATGGGTGTAATTTGTCAGTATCTTATGGAAGTTATCACATGTCAGAATATTCAGCTGGTCTATGGAAAGGGAAAAAGAAAATCAGAATTTCAGAGATTTTATGATCTTTTCCTCGGATACTATATAAAACTGAATGAATATGAATTTTGGCTGAACATCATGGGAAAGAGAAACTCCTGTTCTAAAATTGACCATGATGCAACATTTATGGCTACAAAATATGACTACTATAATCAGACGGGTGTAACACGTCCCTGCTATAACTGTCAGATTGCCGTATGCAACGGGATTATCACAAATTCGGATGTATTTCAAAATCCAGCCGATCAACATACATGGATTCCATTTATGGATCGTTACGAAGAAGCTTATGGAGAACGGCCAAAATATCCGGTAGCCGATGCAGGATATGGAAGCTATGACAACTATTTATATAATGTAGAGCATGAAATGGAACTGGTACAAAAATTTTCTATGTATGGAAAAGAAGAAGACAAGCAGTTTAAGAAACGAAAGTTCAATTCACTGAACTGGAAAATCAATGAAGAGGGATTCAAAATCTGCCCGGATGGTCGAGTGTTCGATCAGTATGGATACGACAGGATACAATATACAAGAAATGACAACCTGTCTATTACACAGATTTATACAGAAAAAAATCATTGTGAGGGATGCCCGCTCAAAGAAGAATGTACAAAAGGAAAGTATCGGACATGCGGAAAGAACGTCATCTTAAATGAACTCCAGGAAAAAGTAAAAGAAAATCTATCCACTTCAGAAGGACAGGAAATGAAGAAAGAGAGATCGATTCAAGTTGAGGGAGCCTTTGGAGTGATTAAACAGGACATGGGATTTACACGATTTACCAGAAAAGGAATGAAAAGTGTAAAAATGGAATTTTTACTGGTATGTATTGGATATAATTTAAGAAAATATCACCTCTATCGAATAAAAACTGATAAGAAGGAAGCGTAGAAAGAAACCTTTTACATTGTAAAAAAACAAGAAATAAAAAAGATGTTTTTATAATGCCAAAAAACCAGCACATCAAGAGATGAACTGGGGATTTTTATTATTTAGGGGTTCATACACATATAAAAAGGGACTAATAGTCCAAAGTAGTTCAAAAACTACTCAACTGTTAGACCCTCTTTTTT
>NZ_KI270976.1 GCF_000469305.1 Faecalitalea cylindroides ATCC 27803 | reverse complement strand
GTTTGTTGAAAAGAATAATTACTAGGAGGAGGTTATTATGAAACGAGTAATCTGTGTTGTAGAAGATGAAAAAGATCTTAATAATCTTGTTGCCCAATATTTACGCAAAGAAGGTTATGAAGTTAGATCGTACTATACATATGAAGAAGCCAGCGCTCATGTTCAAGATGATGATGTTCATTTATGGATCTTGGATATCATGTTGGATGACAAATCAGGTTTTGATCTAATTGAAGAAATTCGCTTGCAGGGTCCAGAGATCCCGGTAATTTTCATGTCAGCGCGTGATAAGGAATTTGATCGTATAATTGGTCTTGAAAAAGGTAGTGATGATTATATTACGAAACCTTTCTCGCCAAAAGAAATGGTATTACGTGTAAACAATATTATTAAACGTGCTTATAAAGACGATAATAACCGTATCAGCATCGATGGCTATGAATTAGATGAAGAACAAAGAAAGATTTATTATGACAATAATGAAATTGAATTGACGACAAAAGAATTTGATTTATTAATGATGTTTATCAAGAACAAAGGAATTGCTTTCTCTCGTGATAAGATTTTGGAAAATGTATGGGATGAAAACTATTTTGGAAGTGATCGTGTTGTTGATGATACATTGCGTCGTTTGCGTAAAAAGCTGCCTAATCTTAACATCCATACGATTTATGGCTATGGATATCGTTTAGGATAGGACAATGAAAAGATCAGTAAATCTTTTTCGCCGATTATCTTTAACGCAGCAGGTTTTCGCACTCATTCTTTTGTTTTTAGCATTTTTCGCCGCATTCTTCTTTGTGTTTCTTTCTAAGAATATTGATACAACTTTAGCTGAACAGATGTATGATCTAATGGCAGCTAGGCAACAACCAATCGTTAACATCATTCAAAGAAACGCTGAGATCCTTGATGAAGATTTTTATGAATTCATGTCATCTGACACGATTCAGACAAATTGTTTGATTCAAGGGAATCAAGTTTTAGCTTTTGGAGATAATAATACACAGGAACATCAGGCTGTTTATAATTTTTTAGGCAGTGAATGTAAAGATATGGAAAAAACAGGTGTTGATATTAAAACAGGGACCGTTATAATTGACCATATAGGATATTATTATCGTATTCAAAATGCGGGAACACTTAATTTCTATGTGGCTAGTTTCATGGATGAGACTTATTCGACCAGTCTGAGAGATTCAGTAATTGATTCGACTGTGTATGTTACCGTGTTGGCGTTTTCCTTGATCTTGTTGATAATGATTGTATGGGTATTCTCTATTATTCATCCGTTGAATCAGATCAAATCATATATTGAGCAAATTAAACAGGGTAAACAAGTTGAATTGTATCTAAATCGAGAAGATGAGATTGGTGAAGTGGCTAATGCTTTAGTAACAATGAAAGATGAGTTGACTCGACAGGAAAAAGCCAAAGAAGAAATGATTCATAACATTTCTCATGATTTAAAGACACCAATTGCTACAATCAAGTCGTATTCCGAATCTATCAAAGATGGTATTTATCCATATGGAACACTGGAAGGCAGCGTCGATGTTATTTTAGACAATGCCCAACGTTTAGAGGATAAGGTGCATAACTTGTTGTATTTAAACCGTGTTGAATATCTTGTTACGAGTGATTCCGAAGGTGTTGTAACGAACATGAAAGAGGTTGTCGAAGAAGTTGTACTAAATTCTGCAGTGATTCGTTCAGAAATTCGTGTTATTACAGAAGTTGAGGAAGTTTTCTTTGATGGATTATTAGAATCTTGGCGTGTTGCCATTGAAAACATCATGGACAATGCTTTTAGGTATGCAAAATCATATATTAAGATAACCGTGACAGAAGATGATCTAAAGATTTCAAATGATGGCCCAAAGATGCCAGAAGATAGGATCGAATCTTTGTTTAGACCTTATGAAAAAGGTGAAGGTGGTCGTTTTGGTTTAGGTCTTTCTATCGTATCGAAAGTTGCCAAGGCAAATAAATACAAGGTAAAAGGATATAATACGGAAGATGGTGTATGTTTCAGAATTTACCGAGATAAACCAAAATCCCGCAAAAATGATTCCAAGAAAAAAGATAATCGAAAAGACAGTCATAAAAAAGGAGAAAGAGATGAAGATAGGAACAATTGGCACAGGAGTAATAGTTGACAGAATGATCCAAGCCGTCAATATGACTGATCATATGTCAATTGAAGCGGTATATTCAAGAAGTGAACAAAAGGCTTGTGAATATGCAAAAAAACATGGTGTAAAGAAGTATTATTGGAATCTTGATGAAATGTTAAATGATCCAGAAATTGATACGATTTATGTTGCCAGTCCAAATTCTTTACATTATTCACAGTCTAAAAAAGCAATTCTTGCTAAGAAGAATGTGATTAATGAAAAGCCATTTACACCAACCTTAAAAGAATGTATTGAATTGTTTGAACTTGCCAAAGAAAATAATGTATTCATTTTTGAAGCGATCACAACGATTCATTTACCAAACTATGCTTTGGTCAAAGAACATTTAAAAGATTGTGGTGAACTTAAATTTGTTCAATGTAATTTCTCTCAATATTCATCTCGTTATGGAAAGTATAAAAACCATGAACAGACAAATGCCTTCGATCCTGCATTCAATGGTGGTGCCTTGATGGATATCAATGTATATTGTATTCACTTTGTAACAGGTATCTTTGGAAAACCGGAATCCGTGTCATATATTGCGAATAGAGGATATAATGGCATTGATACCAGTGGAATCTTGATCATGCGATATCCAGGATTTATCGCAACGTGCGTAGGTGCTAAAGACAGTTCAAGTGAAAATCATGTATATATTCAAGGGGATCAGGGAACGATTCGTGTATTTGGATCAAGTTGTGGAGTTTGTTCTCATGTTGAATTTATTCCACCTAAAAAAGATATGATTGGTAAAAAAGATGTATCGAACACTCTGAATATAGGTATCGAACAGATCATGCATATGACCTATGAATGTGCTGAATTTGAAAGAATTACGCGTTTAAATGATATAGAAGCTTATGAAAAACTCTGTGATCAGACTCGACTTGTAGTATCTATCCTAGAGCAATGTTCTAAAGGAGAGTAATCTCTTGTCCAAGGATATATTGATAAAGGCGCTTAGCATTGTTGTTTGTCTTTGTTTAGGACTTGTTATTGGATCTTTTATCTTTGATGGAAAATTTGAAGCAGAGGTAGCTGAGGATACAACAGAAAAAACAAGCAAACAAGAAGAAGTGGTCGTGAACACTAGAGAACCCAGTACACAATTGATTGATTCGATCAACGCTTATTTAACTGAGAATGGCATTTCGCAGGAACAAATAGGCATATCAATTCGATCTCTAGATGATATTGAAGTGTATGAAATCAATGGAGATGTTGAATTTACGGCTGCAAGTGTATATAAATTACCGCTGGCAATGATATGGTATGAAAAAGTGAATAATGGAGAAATCACTTTACAGGATACACTGTATTATGATCCAGCATATTATGAAAGTGGAGCCGGAGTTGCCGATGAATATGCGGCAGGTTCTAACATTACCCTAGAAACGTTATTGAATTCTTTGATCATAAAATCAGACAATACGGCAGGACATATCTTATTTGAGAATCTTGGCGGATGGACGAATTTTAAACAAGAGGCAACTAAATATACATCGCGCCAAATGGATGATGAATTTTATTCTTATGAGAATGTCTTAACACCAAATTATACGTGCGATGTATTACAATATCTTTATGATCATAAAGATTCCTTTTCAACTTTGATTGAGAATATGAAAAATGCCATGCCTAATAATTATCTTGATTTGCGAATCAATACGCATGCAGCCCAGAAATATGGATCTTATGATTATGCAGAAAATGTGGCTGGATTTGTAGAAGAAGTAAATATTCCTTATAGTATTGCCATATTTACTACATTAGGTACGAATGGTGTTAATGTGATCGGAGATATCAATCAGATATGTTTTGAATATTTTGCCAATGAGCACGCTTAAATCAAGCGTGTTTTTTAATAAAAAGATCCAGGATCATTCCTGGATAAATGTTAATAATGAACCGGTGCTGTCTTCAGGTGAAAAAACATAGTTTTGATAATTAAAAGTTTTTACCTGATCAATGGTTTCAATTTGATTTTGTGCTAGATATCGAACCATGTCGCCTCGTGCCATTTTGGCATAAACACCTTTTTCTTTAAGTTTACCTTGAACCCTTTGACAGAAGCGAACGTCAATAAGTTTTTTATATTTACGAATACATTTTGCGTATTCTTCGCTGGCAAGATTTAAGATCGTATCATCCTGGATCGCATCTGCTAGATCTTGATTCCAATATTCATAAAGGGAGAAAGGGCATTTGGCCTGCATCTCCAGACGATAAGAAACGATTCCATCAAAAGGTCTTAAGATTCCATACAGTCCGGATAGAATGAATAGGTGATCTTGAATATACGCAAATTCTTCATCAGTAAAAACAGATGGAGCCATATATTGATATTGAATTCCATTATAACTTAATATTGCCATTGATGGATTGTGATCAAAGTCGATGGTCTGATAGTTTTCAAAAGCTTTTTTGGCAAGGGAGTCAGAACAATTTAAGACAGTTTTTAGTTGTTGATAAGATAGTTTCGATAAATGTCCGACAAGCTTTTTGGCTTTTTCCAAATATAATGGAGAAGTTAGAGGAAAATAAGTATCTTCATTTGACTTCATTTGTTTTGCAGGAGATATAATAATTTTCATGACTTGAGTATAACACACTTTTAATAACTATTTATCAAGTATTTGACAAATGTTTCGGAGGGTCTTAAACTTACTAAAGTATCTAGGAGGAAGTATGAATTTAAGTGAAGGAAATATTCATGGAAAATATTGTGTTATTTCGATGGACTTAGCTTTTCAAACCCAGAGAAGATTACAGGCTTTAGGAATGACTTTGGATACAGAAATAGAAATTTTGCATAAAAAGCACAACGGAACTCTTGCAATTAATCTAAGAGGTACACGTTTTGCTTTAGGGAAAGATATTAGTGAACATATCGAGGTGCTTCCATGTCAAAAGAAATAACTGTAGGATTTATAGGTAACCCAAACTGTGGAAAAACGACTTTATTTAATGCATATACAGGAGCTAATTTAAAGGTAGCTAATTGGCCAGGCGTAACCGTCGAAAGGATGGAAGGCGCTATTAAGGAACATAATATGACGATTCATGTCGTAGATCTTCCAGGGACATACTCTTTAACGTCTTATACGATGGAAGAACAAGTGTCCAGGCAGTTTATTGTCAGTGATCAGGTGGACGTCATCATTGATGTTGTAGATGCTTCGAGCTTAGAAAGAAGTCTATATTTAACTCTTCAATTATTAGAGTTAGATAAACCAATGGTTATGGCATTAAACATGATGGACATTGTCGAAAAAAGGGGAATGGAAATCGACTTACATCGTTTGGCGGAGATATTAGGAATCCCAGTCGTTCCGGTTGTGGCAAGAAAGAAAAAGGGCATCCAGACTCTAATTCATGCAGCTGTTCATCAAAAACAAGCGATTGGGCCAACAACAGCTGGTATCAACCATAAACCTTTATCGATCCATGATGAACGTGTTAAAGAACATGCGATGGTGTATTCTAAAGAAATTGAAAAGACTATTTCTAAAGTAGAAAAAGAACTTCAAAAAGAATATGGTTTAAAGGATACCAGATGGCATGCGATAAAATGGTTGGAAAATGATAATGAGATCAAGGAAAAATATTCTTTGAATGTTGATTTTGATTCGGATGGGTATGAAACTGAAATCATTAATGAAAAATATGATTTTATCCAGGCTTTGTTGCATGAAGTATTATTAGGAAAAAAACAAAAAGAAGAATTGACGGACAAAATTGATTCTTATATCATGCATCCGATTGGCGGTATTTTGATTTTTTTATTGATCATGCTGGCAGTATTTGGATTGACTTTCCTATTAGGAGATGCGATCAAAGGATATGTTGAAATTTTTATTGATTGGTTTATTGGAATTTCGACAGTTGGATTGGAAAGGCTTCACGTATCAGCTTGGTTGATTGATTTGATCACAGAAGGTGTAATAGGTGGTGTTGGTGGAATCATTACTTTTTTACCAAATATCATTATCTTATTCTTGGCACTGGCTTTTTTGGAAGACAGTGGATATATGGCACGTGTCGCGTATGTGATGAATGATATCATGGATAAATTGGGGTTGTCCGGAAGAGCTTTTATTCCTATGGTATTAGGATTTGGATGTACAGTTCCAGCTATCATGGCAAGTCGTACCCTTGAATCTAAAAAAGATCGAGAGCGCGTAATGTTGATTACGCCGTTTATGTCCTGTAGTGCAAAATTGCCTGTATATATCTTATTTAGTGGAATGTTCTTTGGTAAGTATGCGATGTTTGCAGCATATTCAATGTACATAATCGGTATTTTGATTGCGCTTTTGGTAGCATGGATCTTACATAAAATTGATAAAGAAGAAAATACCAATCCTTTGTTGATCGAGTTGCCTATGTATAAGATGCCTAGTGCATATACTGTTTATATTTATGTATGGGAAAAAGTCAAAGATTTTTTAACGAAAGCAGGAACGACGATTTTCATTGCTTCAATTGTTATCTGGATCTTGATGCATATTGGAACGAGTGGATATACAGTTGATGTTTCTGAAAGTTTAGCTGCTATGCTGGGAAATATATTGGTACCAATCATGGCACCTGTTGGCCTTGGCTTTTGGCAGATATGTGTTGCCTTGGTTGCGGGAATATCAGCTAAAGAAGTTGTTGTTTCAAGTACGGCCGTCTTGTTTGGAGTGGCTAATATTAATTCGGCTCATGGAATGTCCAGTTTGATGACAAGTTTATCTACGTTAGGCTTTACTAGCTTGAATGCGTTTTGCTTGATGTTATTTTGTCTTTTGTACATACCTTGTATTGGGTCACTTGCAACGATCAAGAAAGAATCTTCATTGCGTTTTACGATTAAAATGATTGTTTTTGAACTTGTAGTTGCATGGCTTGTAGCATTTGTCGTATATCAACTTGGAAGCTTAATTTTATAGTGATTTAATTCTGCATTTTCGATGCAGAATTTTTTTGCATTTTACATTCTTTTAACAAAACTATGCAAGTTCTTTTAACATTTCTCTTTTATTATAATCGTGTAAATGAAAGAAAAGAGGAAATGAAATGAACAAATTAGTGAAGGGTATGTTTGCCTTAGGAATGGGAGCCTTAATGGTTGGTTGCTCATCAGGAACATCTGATTCAGGAAGTCAGCAAATCAATGTAGTAAGCCGTGAAGAAGGTTCAGGTACACGTGGAGCATTCGTTGAATTGTTTGGCGTTCAGGAAGGTGATGTAGATAACACTACAAGTGCTGCAGAAGTTACAAACTCAACAAGTGTTATGATTTCTACTGTACAAGGAAATGAAAATGCAATCGGATATATTTCTTTAGGATCATTAAGTGATGATGTTAAAGCAGTTAAGATTGATGGTGTAGAAGCTACTACTGAAAATGTAAAATCAGGGGACTATAAAGTTTCTCGTCCATTTATCGTATGTACAAAAGGAACTGATTTAAGTGAAATTGCTTCTGATTTTATGTCTTATATCATGTCAACAGATGGACAGGCAATCGTTTCAGAAGAAGGATATATCGCTCAGGATACAACAACTACATATACAGCTAGCAATTTAAGTGGAAGCTTAACAGTTGGTGGTTCAAGTTCAGTAACTCCATTGATGGAAAAACTTGCTGAAGAATATCAGAAATTAAACCCTGAAGTTGAAATTTCTGTTCAACAGTCTGATTCAACAACGGGAGCAACAAATACAATCGATGGTGTATATGAAATCGGTATGTGTTCTCGTGAATTGAAACAAGAAGAAACAGATGCTGGTTTAGTACCAACAGTAATTGCTACAGACGGTATTGCGGTAATCGTAAATACAAACAATGCAGTTGATGATTTAACAGTAGATCAAGTAAAACAAATCTACACTGGTGAAATCACTGACTGGTCTGAAATTAGTGCTTAATTTTAGCGAAAACAGTTAAAGATTGTTCAAGAAAAGGGGTTTTCCCCTTTTCTTATGTATATCTAGAAAGGAATTAAATCCATGCAATTAAGAGAAAACGTAATGAGATATGTCTTTATGCTAGCTGCATGTTTTAGTATTTTGGCAGTCTTCTTCATTTGTTTTTATTTATTTATGAACGGTCTTCCTGCAATGGCAAAGATTGGAGTTGCTGACTTTATCTTTGGTATGGATTGGAAACCATTAAATGAAATATTTGGGATTTTTCCAATGATCATTGGCAGTTTATATGTTACAGCTGGGGCCATCATTGTTGGTGTTCCTATTGGAATCTTATGTTCTATATTTTTAGTGTTTTTCTGTCCCAAAAAACTATATTCAATCATAAAACCTGCAGTCGAACTATTGGCAGGTATTCCAAGTATCGTATATGGTTTCTTTGGATTGATCGTAATCGTTCCCCTTTTCCAGGATATGTTTGGAGGTAATGGAAAGGGTGTTTTAACAGCTTCTGTATTGCTGGGGATCATGATTCTTCCTACTATTATATCTGTATCAGAATCAAGTCTTCAGGCAATTCCAGATTCTTACTATGAAGGGGCACTTGCATTAGGCGCGTCACATGAAAGAAGTGTATTTTTTGTTTGTGTTAAGGCTGCAACATCAGGTGTCTTGGCTGGTGTGATCTTGGGTGTTGGACGTGCTATTGGTGAAACAATGGCAGTTATAATGGTTGCGGGAAATAATGCAATCATGCCGGATTCCTTGTTATCTGGTGTTCGAACGATGACAGCCAATATCGTATTGGAAATGTCATATGCATCTGGTCTTCATAGAGAAGCTTTGATTGCGACAGCGTGCGTATTGTTTGTGTTTATTCTGATCATAAACTTGTCCTTTAGCGCTTTAAAACGAAAGGGGGCAAACTAATATGAAACGTCATTTAGATCCAGTTAGTTTATTTTTGAATATCATTACAAAAGTTGCTGCCTTTATCACTATTTTGGTTCTATTTTTCATCATAGCTTATATTTTGATTCGTGGTATTCCAAACTTGACTCCATCTTTATTTGAATGGGAATATACAACTGAGAATGTATCTATGATGCCAGCCATCATAAATACGATTTATGTAGTATTATTGTCTTTGTTGATTTCGGCACCTATTGGCATCTGTTCAGCAATCTACCTTGTAGAATATGCTAAAAGAGGAAGTAAGCTTGTAAAAATAGTATTATTAACAACAGAAACTCTTGCAGGTATCCCAAGTATTGTTTATGGTTTATTTGGTAGTTTGATGTTTGTTATTAGTTTGAATATGGGTTTAAGCCTTCTAGCAGGTTCCTTGACTCTTGCGATTATGGTTCTTCCTACGATCATGCGTACAACTCAGGAAGCTTTAGTAGCTGTGCCAGATTCTTATCGTGAAGGTAGTTATGGATTAGGTGCAGGAAAGATTCGTACGATTTTTCGCATTATCCTACCTAGTGCAGTACCGGGAATCATGTCAGGTATTGTCTTAAGTATGGGACGTATTGTTGGAGAAACGGCTGCTCTGATCTATACGTCAGGTACTGTAGGTAAGATTAGTACAAGCGTATTTGAACCAGGTAGTACATTAGCTGTACATATGTATAAATTAATGTCTGAGGGTCTTTATACAGAACAAGCATGTGCTGTTGCAGTCGTATTATTGGTATTTGTAATTATTATGAATAGTTTATCTTCTGTTTTAGGAAAAAAGCTTGCGAAAGGATAGAATATGAGTACACCAAAGTTATCAATTAAAGATGTAAATTTATTTTATGGAGATTTTCATGCACTACATGGGATTTCTATGGATATAGATGAAAATAAAATTACAAGTTTTATCGGACCAAGTGGTTGTGGTAAATCAACATTATTGAAATCAATCAACCGAATGAATGATCTTGTTGAAGGATGTAAGATCACAGGGGAATTCTTATTAGACAACAAAAATATCTATAAAGATATTGAAATCAATACACTTAGAAAAAGAGTTGGTATGGTTTTCCAGAAAGCAAATCCATTCCCAATGAGCGTGTATGACAATATTGCGTTTGGACCTAGAACACATGGTATCAAGAAAAAAGCAGAATTGGATGTTATTGTTCGACAAGCGTTGGAAGATGCAGCACTTTGGGATGAAGTTAAAGATCGTTTAAACAAATCAGCTTTAGGGTTGTCTGGTGGTCAGCAGCAGCGTTTATGTATCGCTCGTGCTTTAGCTGTTCAACCAGAAGTATTATTGATGGATGAACCAACCAGTGCCCTTGACCCAATCAGTACTAGCAAAATCGAAGAATTGACTTTAAAATTAAAGAAAGATTATACGATTGTTATCGTTACTCACAATATGCAGCAGGCTATGCGTATTAGTGATAAAACGGCTTTCTTCTTGTTAGGTGATTTGATCGAATATGGTGATACTGAAATGATGTTCTCTACACCTAAAGAAAAGAAAACAGAAGACTATATTACAGGGAGGTTCGGATAATGGTTTCTACAAAATTTATCAAACAAACAAAACAATTAGAGCTGACTATGACACAAATGGGTCAGGATTGTTTAAAAGGTTTATCTTTTTGCAGACATGCTTTGTATGATCGTGATAAAACATTGATTCAGGAAATCAATGAATTACATGAAGATGTCAGTGCTAATGGTAGAGAATGCGAACAAATCTGTATGCGTATTTTGCTTTTACAGCATCCAGTCGCAAAGGATTTAAGAAAAATCACAGTCGCTACAAATACGGTTCGTGATATGACTCGTATTATGGATCAGGAAAAAGAAGTTGCTGATTTAGTATGTAGAATTCAAGATACAGATGTTGAAATTGACGGTACGATTCATGATTTATTCTCAATAGCTAAAGAAATGATTTCAGGTGCAATTTCAGCTTATATGCAAAAAGATGAAGATATAGCTCATGAAGTCATTAAATTGGATGATAAAGCGGATTCACTTTATATTGATACAAAAGAGTTATATATCGAGAAATTAGCAGCTAAAACGGGTAATGCAGAAACTTTAGTTGACTTGTTGCTAGTTGGAAAATATTTAGAACGTATCTGTGATCATGCAGTAAATATCGCAAAATGGGTATTGTTCCAGAAAAAAGGCGTATACGAAGAATAATAATTTATGTGTTGATTCATTTAGTGAATCAACACTTTTTCTTGTTTAAATGATTTTCTTATGGTATAAAAGAGACAAAACTGGTTTTATTGTTCCTCCCAGTATAATAATAGGCAACGCTCAAACAATCTTTTTTTGTGTGGTTTTGTCTAGGGAGGCAAGACCTTTTTTATATAAAGGAGTGTTTGAATGAAACGTAAAGTAATTATAGATTGCGATCCAGGGATTGATGATAGTTTAGCAATTATGTTAGCCTTATCAAGTCCAGAGTTAGATATATTGGGAATTACGATCACAGCGGGCAATGCACCTTTAAAACAAGGATTTGAGAATGTGAAGAAAGTATTGAATCATATGGATCGTTTGGATGTTCCAATCTTTTTGGGTGCTGATAAACCACTGGTAAAAGAATATGTGGATGCTTTGGACACGCATGGTAAAGATGGGTTAGGAGAAAGCTTCTTACCTGAAATAGAAGGATATACACAAAATATCAATGCGCTTGAATTTTATGAAAACACATTGACTACTACAAAATGTTCTGTTATTGCCCTAGGTCCTTTGACAAACTTAGCTCAGCTTGCTCAAAAGAATGTCAAAGCATTTGATCAGATAGAAGAAATCGTATCTATGGGTGGATCTTATAAGTCGCATGGAAATTGTTCGCCAGTGGCAGAATATAATTATTGGGAAGATCCAGAAGCCGCTAAGATCGTATATGAAAGATTTGCGAAAACAAATAAAAAGATCCATATGGTTGGTTTGGATGTAACAAGAAAAATTGTCTTAACACCAACGCTTTTAGAATTTATGGAACGCTTAGATCAAAAACAAGGATCTTTTATTCGAAAAATTACCAAGTTCTATTTTGGTTTTCATTGGCATTGGGAACATATCATAGGTTGCGTAATTAATGATCCACTTGCAGTTGCCTACTTTATAGATCGTTCTCTTTGCTCTGGATTTGATGCTTATACAGATATTGAGACGGATGGAATTACAAGAGGGCAGAGTGTTGTGGATGCCTATGGATATTATCGAAAAGAAGCCAACACACATGTTTTAACACAAGTTGATGTCATGAGGTTTTTTATGCTTTTCTTAAAACGAATTCTAGATTGTAAAAAAGAAGATTTAGATTATCTGGATAAAATTTTAGGTGAAGAAAATGTCTGGTAAAATAAGTGTTCATAAAATCACCTTGATTGCATTGGCTATTGTAATCAATATCGTAGGGTCTTACATTGCCTTAGTATTGCATTTACCTATTTATTTGGATAGTATGGGAACAATCATGACCGCAATACTCTTAGGACCTTTTTATGGTTTATTTCCAGGTGTTTTAAGCGCTTTGGTTACAGGAATGACTTCAGATATCTATGCGCTTTATTATATGCCTGTAGGCATTGTATTAGGAATTGTGACAGGACTTGTTTTTCGAAGAAGAAACATATCTAACAAATTATTTATAAAGGCATTCTATATCAGTATTCCTGCATCTTTGATAAGTGCCTGTATTACAGCTAACTTATTTGGCGGAATTACATCTTCTGGTTCTACTATGCTTGTTCAACTATTGGCAAAAACTCCTTTGGGATTAACGTTAAGTTGTTTGATCGTACAGTTTTTTACAGATTATTTTGATCGTTTGTTAAGTTTATGGCTGGTATTTTCAGTTATAAAAAAACTACCGGATTCGTTAACAAATAAACTAAAGAATTAAAAAGATTCCTGCTGAATTAACGGGAATCTTTTGATGCATTATGGAGTATGAAACAATTGAGGATATCGTATATTAATCCACTTCCAATTGAATCAAACCCTAAAGTTTGGATATCGAACTAAGGAGGTTCGCTTCAAAACGAGTGTATTTTAATTAAGATGAAAGAGCTTATAGTCACAATAGCATGATTATAGGCTCTTTATTAGGTAAGATAAAGTGAATAAAAAAAACTCCTTATAAAAGGAGTTATTGGATATTGGTGGAGCGTAGGAGGATCGAACTCCTGACCCCCTGCGTGCAAGGCAGGTGCTCTCCCAGCTGAGCTAACACCCCAAGTGCTTAATTATTTTATCAAATTTACAGAAAATTTCAAGAGTATATGTTAAAATAATTACACAAAATTAATTGGAGGTATTATGTCCACACAAAAAACAATAGCTGATAACAGAAAGGCTCGACACGATTATGAATTATATGACCGTTATGAAGCTGGTTTAGAGCTTAAAGGAACTGAAATAAAAAGTATACGTCGAGGAAAAGTTCAACTAAAAGATAGTTATATTAGTTTTTACAATAATGAAGCATATATTAAAGGCATGCATATATCGCCTTATGAATTTGGGAATATTTTTAATCATGACGAAACAAGAGACCGAAAATTACTTTTACATAAAAAAGAAATTCGAAAACTCTATCAAGACACCCGTATCAAAGGGTATACAGTTGTGCCTGTAAGATTGTATTTATCCAAAGGGTTAGCTAAACTTGAAATTGCTTTGGCCAAAGGTAAAAATCTTCACGATAAACGTGAAAGTCAAAAAGCGAAAGACGCAAAGAGAGAAATCGAAAAAGCCTTGAAAAATCAATATTAGTATGATATTTTAAGGTCCATGGGGATGTTCAGGCATTCGATGAGTAATCGTTTGGATTCAACCACAGCCGCAAAGGACATGCGTAATAACCAACTTAAATTTAAACGCTAAATCAAAAATTGCTAATGTATTTGGTGCAAACCAGAGCATGGCTTTCGCTGCTTAATTAGTCTACGTTTGACTTGCAGCCTGCCTTATTATAAGTTTGCTTCTCTTTAATAAGGAATGTGCAAAGACAAAGAAGATAGTAAAAGATATTGGCTTGATATCTTTTATGAAACTCTAAAGCCAACCCATTTGTAATCATGTCCATCTGATGCAGATGGTTAATGTGATGGAATAAGCTGTAAACGTTGTCTCGTGGGACATTACTTAGACAGGGGTTCAATTCCCCTCATCTCCACCAATAGAAAATGATCCCTTTAAATATAAAGATAAAGATGTCAACCAATGAAGTTCGGTTGACATCTTTTTTTAGGAAAAGTAGTTTGGTTAAAACCAATGTTTTTTCTTAAAGTAAATAACTAGAGATATACAAACAAGAATGCTTATAAGGATAAAGATGGGATAGCTGTAAGGGCTATTAAGTTCATACATATGTTTAAAATTCATTCCATACCAGCCAACCATTAAGGTTAATGGTAGGAAGATTGCGGTGATTAATGTAAATATTTTCATGATATGATTTTGCTCAATATCAATTTGCGATTGATATGCTTCGCGCATTTGTGTTACATAATCACGTAAACTGGATACACTTAGCTGTAAATGATCAATTCGATTGTGTATGATCGTTAATTTTCGTAAAGATTCCGAATCAAATAATTTATTTTCATTTTCCAAAAATCCATCGAAAATGACTTGTAACTGATTATAATAATGTTTTAAATGCAAAAGCTGTTTTCTGAATTTAATAATTTGATCCAAGTAATCATTTGTTTTGTTTTGGAGAGCATGATCTTCTGCATCTGTAATTGATTCTTCAAATTTATCAATGTATTCCATATCGTTTGCAATAAGATTTATAAAAAATAAACGAAGTAGTTCAATATTGTCTTTTTTTTGATTATCGTTGAAAAGTTGTGTAAATTGTTTATATAGATGTGAATTTTCGATAAATATGAGCAAATTGTCATTATCTAAAAAAATAAATATTTTTTTTAATTGATTTCCTTTAGGTTTTAGACTATAGCTTTGAAAATTTATCAAAATGAACGAATCATAGGATTCGAAAACGAAAGCAGAGTGTTTTGTTAAATGTTTGCTTAAAATAGATCGAATATAAGCGGGTAGAGAAGAGTCTTGGATTTTTTCGTATTTAAATATTTTTTTCATGATTTATGTATCCTCTGTTATAAATATAGCATATATTTTAGTTCATGGAATCTTATACTTAATATAAAATGTTGTTATTTCTCAAACATAATATAAAATGGAAGAGGACAAAACGGAAAGGAAGTTGATTATGAAGTTTAGTGACATTGATTTTTCAGCTATTTCTAGAATGATGGATTCAATGAGTGATGAAGAAAAAGATCGTTTGAACAATATGGCGCAGGAAATGATGGATAATATGAAGAATGAACAGGAGCCTGAGCAGGAAGAAGACATGTATGCATTTTATGGAATCAATGAAGAAGACTACAAAGATGTGCCAGGTATCGTTTTAGATCAAATGGAAGAAGCAAGTGATTTAGAAGGATATTATGAAGATGTAAAAGATGAAGACTTTAGTGCTTCGGTATTATTCTTATCTAAAGCTGTATTAAATATGCTTAGGCATTATCATTTTTCTATATATAAAAATGTTTTGGAAATTTCAAAATTTTCAAATCCAAACATGACTACAATTTATGATTTCTTGTATCCGTTGATGAATGATGAAACGATACAAAAATTGTGTGATGAAGGATTTGGAGAATCAAGTATGTGGACAGAGCATCGCTCTATGTTACAACAAATTTACACGGCTTTAAATCGTGCAGAGTATGATTTCATTAATTATGAAACACTTCAGGAAATTAAATCAATTTTGTTTGACAAGAATGGTTTATTAAATATCACAAAACTCATTTAACACAAAAATAGTGCTCTGGCCAGCACTATTTTTGTAATAATAATTAAATTAGGAGAGAGATATATGAAAAGGAATATGTTTATTAATGAGCTTTCCTTGAGCTCACTTATAGTCTATGAAAATCTAGTGTTTTTAATATCAATTTTCTATGGTAAAAAATGTGAGTTTTGATTAAAATATGGAAAATATTCGAAGTTTTTATCTTCAAAATATGGTATTTCTTAAAAATAAATTATATGGGAATCCCTTTCAATTTGTTGGTTTATTAAATTCTTTAAACATCAAATATTTTTTACATGGTTTAAGCGTTTTCATCGCATTTTTTTGTTTTCTAGCTCATTTATGTGTGTTATATTTATAGTGAATTAAAATGTTTGTTAAAGTTCTACGGAGGACAAAATTATGGTTAGAAGAATTGGGATTTTAACATCTGGTGGGGACTCACCAGGAATGAATGCTGCTATTCGCGCTGTAACAAGAGTTGGTTTAAATAGTGGCTTGGAAGTATTTGGTATTTATAACGGTTATAAAGGAATGGTAGAAGGATATATTGAACCATTAACTCGTGAAACCGTTGGTGAAATTGTGAATCGTGGCGGAACCGTTTTAGGGTCTGCAAGATTGCCAGAATTCAAAGATATTGAAGTTCGTAAAAAAGCAATTCATCAGTTGAAGAAACGTGGAATTGAAGCTGTCGTTGTTATCGGCGGGGACGGTTCTTATCGTGGAGCCTTATCTTTGACTGAAATGGGAATCAATTGTATCGGGCTACCTGGTACGATTGATAATGATATTACTTGTACGGATTATACGATTGGATTCCAGACAGCTCTAGAAACAGTTGTAGAAGCAATCGATAAATTGCGTGATACTTCAAACTCTCATCATCGTTGCTCTATTGTAGAGGTTATGGGTAACCGCTGTGGAGATTTGGCGTTATGGTCTGGTATAGCTTGTGGAGCCGAAATTATTGTAACAAGCGAAACTGGATTCGATGAAGAAGATGTTTTAGACAGATTACGCGATTTAGATTTGATTCGTAAGAAAAAACATGCTATTGTCGTTATCAGTGAAAAAATCACTGATGTCGACCAGTTTGCAAAAAAAGTCAGTTTAAATACAGGTTTTTCAGGAAGGGCAACTGTATTAGGACATATTCAGCGAGGAGGATCACCTTGTCCATTTGACCGTCTATTAGCTTCTCAGATGGGAGAAAAAGCCGTAGATCTATTGATGCAGGGAATTGGTGGACAGTGCATCTGTATTCGCAACAATGAAATCGTAGCGATTCCAATTGAAAAGGCTTTGAGCATGCCTCAGGAATCACGAAAACCATTGATGAATTTGTTCGAAAGACTGGTATAGTTATAGGAAAGGAAAAAGGAAGAAGATATGATGGATAAGAAAACTAAGATTGTATGTACAATTGGGCCTGCTAGTGAAAGCAAGGAAGTTCTAACAAAACTTGTAAATGAGGGTATGAACATTGCCCGCTTGAACTTCTCACACGGAAGCTATGAAGAACATGGCAACCGTATCAAATTGATCCGTGAGGTATCAAAAGAAACAGGAAAACCTATTGGTATCCTGTTAGATACAAAAGGTCCTGAAATTCGTTTAGGTGATTTTGAAAACGGTGGATGCGAATTTAAGGAAGGCGACATCGTTAGAATCGTTAAAGAAGAAGTTTTAGGAAACCATGAACGTTTTACAATTCGTTGTCCAGAAGTGTTTAACGATGTTAAAGCGGGAGACTACATCTTAATGGATGATGGTAAAATGAAAGTTACGATCCAGGAAGTTAGCGAAGGAGAAATGACAGTTCGTGTTGAAAACCCTCATTTCCTAAAGAGTCGTAAAGGATGTAATTTACCAGGCATTATTTTGAGTATGCCATTCATTTCTGAAAAAGATGAAGCAGATATTCGTTTTGGATGTCGTCAGGATATTGATTATATTGCAGCTAGCTTTACTCGTCGTAAAGAAGATGTCTTGAATTTAAGAAAGATTCTGATCGATGAGAAAAAAGATGCAATTCAGATCATTCCAAAAATCGAAAACCAGGAAGGATTTGATAACCTTCGTGAGATCCTTGATGTAAGTGATGGTGTCATGGTAGCTCGTGGTGACTTAGGTGTTGATGTTTCTTTGGAATTGGTTCCAATTTATCAAAAACGCATCATTCGTGTTGCAAATGAATTAGGTAAACCAGTCATTACTGCAACACATATGTTAGAGAGTATGCAGACGAACCCTAGACCAACACGTGCTGAAGCTAGTGACGTTGCCAATGCAATTATGGATGGTACAGACGGTATCATGTTGTCTGGGGAATCTGCTGCAGGTAACTATCCAGTAGAAGCGGTACAAACTATGCATAAGATTGCCGTTGCAATTGAACCGATGATTGATTATAAAAAACGTTTAAAAGATGCAGTTAGTTCTAGTGAAAGATCTTTAAATGATGCTATTGGTATTAGTGCTGCTGATACAGCTTTGGCAATCGATATCAAATGTATCATTGCCTTTACACAGAGTGGTACAACCGCAAGAAGAATTTCTCGCTTTAGACCAGTTGCACCAATCATTGGTGTATGTTTCGATGAAGTTACACAAAGAGCAATGTTACCAATCTTTGGTGTAGATCCATATGTTTCTGATATTCAGAATACGAAAGAAAACGATATTGATCTAGCTCGTAATATCGCTTTGATGAAAGGATATAAACATGGTGATTATGCAATCGTAGTTGCCGGATATCCAGTAGGACAAGGTTCTACAAACATGATGCGTATCATTCAGCTTTAATAGAATGCAAATATGCCGTAGGTGATTTACCTACGGTTTTTTAGTAGATTTACGAAAAAAAGCTGTCTTATTCGACAGCTTTTAACGATTCGACCATTTGAATCTGTTTTAATTTTCTTTGCATAACAAGATTTATAATGATGGCAAATACCATGGTTAACGCAAAACTTATGACAAAGGATATTGGTTTAATGGTTCGACCAAACATAACATCATCCATTTCTGCAAGGTTCATGATCAAGTTATGTAAGAAGATTCCAACTATCAAACCGACTGCAGCACCTATCATAGTCAATAGAATGCTTTCACGATTAACATATTGGCTTGTTTCTCGGCTTGTAAATCCTAATACTTTGATCGTTGCAATTTCTCTAGTTCGCTCTGAGATATTGACGTTACTTAAATTGTATAAGACAACGAAGGCAAGTGCGGCTGCTGAGATAACTAGAACTACAACGACCATGGATATACTGGCAATCATGTCTGTGAAGTTTTCTTGTAGTGAAGAATAGAATGTTACACTATCAACCCCATTAATATCCATCAATTTTTGACCTAACTGATGTTCGAAATCGTCCGATGTATCATTGGTCTTTAATAGATAAGTTTTAGTAAGTTCGGCATTTGAATTCCATGTATCATACAAATCTCTTGTAACATAAATATTATGTCCAACATAGTTTTCGTAGATGTCAGTGATCTTCACTTCAATTTCGTTATCATTTGCATCTTTAAAGGTGATTGTGTCACCAATGCCTTTTTCCATTTTCTCTGCCATCTTTTGTGAGATAACTGCGCCTTTTGAATTGAGGCTTACTTCTTGATCATCGTTGATTGATTTAAGCGTTGTGAAGTCTTTAAGCAGGTTTTTATCATCTACGATATGTACGGTTACAGAGGCATCTTTATCAGCAATGTTTGCTGTTACTGGAAGTGTATCTTCTTCCATGATATCTGTAACACCTTTTTGCTTTTTCAACGTTTGTTCAAAATTATCGTCAATATTTGAGACATTGATTGATGCTTCAAAATGATTGATAACTTCGTATTGTTGGTGAACAATATCAGAAATACTATCGTTGATGCCAAATCCTGCAACCAATAAGGCACTGCATCCTGCGATTCCGATTACGGTCATGAAGAAGCGCTTCTTATATCTAAATATATTACGAGCTGTAACTTTTCTTAAGAAAGAAAGATGGTTCCATATAAATGGAATACGCTCCAAAATAATTTTCTTGCCAATTTTGGCTGCTTTTGGGCGCATTAATTGGCTTGGAACTTCTATCAATTCGCTGTAAATTGAATACAGAGTCGCAAGTAATGTAATACCTATTACAGATCCGGATGCGACTAACATTAATCCTGGTTGGAAAGCGAATTTAATCGTTTCTAGATTATATAAAGTATTCCAAGCAGTAAAGATGACGTACGGGAAGAGAATCATTCCAACTAAACATCCTAAAATGCTTCCAAGAATACTTGCGATTAATGCATATAGAAGATATTTTGAAGAAATCTGCACCTTTGAATATCCTAGAGCTTTTAAGGTGCCAATTTCATTACGTTGTTCATCTACCATTCGTGTCATGGTTGTCATACATACCAAGGCGGCGACTAAGAAGAAGAATACAGGGAACACTTGTGCAATACCATCCATTCGATCAGCGCAGGCACCATAATCACGATATGAATAATGAGAATTACGGTCTAATGTGATCCATTCTGCTTCAAGTTTATCAATTTCACTTTGAGCATCATCAATCTTTTGCTGGTTTTCTGTTTTTTCGGTATTCAATTGATTCTGACTTTGTTCCAGTTCACTTAATGATGAAGATAATGTATTTTTCGCATCATTTAATTGAGCTAAACCACTTTCATATTCAGCTTGCCCGGAAACGAGTTCGTTATAGGCAGCATTTAATTGATCTCTTGCGGCATATAATTGATCTCTTTGGGCGATTAATGTTGGTTTTTGTGCAATACCACTATTGATTTGGTTTATTGCATTCTGGAGTTGAGTTTGTGAGTCAATTAAATAATCATGTTCTTCAAATAATTGATTTGCCTGTGCTATTAGATTATTTGCCTGTTCAAGTTGAGCTTTAAGCTCTTCAGTTTCTCCAGTTTCATCTATGATTCTTTGAATGTTATCTCTATAAGCTACGAGCTGGTCATAGTATTGAATTGCAAGATTGTAATAATCTTCCATTTGAGCTAGTCCGTTATTTACAGATTCTAGATTAGCTTGAAGACCAGGCAGGCTAGCCTCACCTTGTTCAATTTGTGCTATAGCTTGTTCAAGTGTTGGGATGTTATCCAATACGGTTATATTTTGGTAATATTCAGCCCATCCGCTATCTAACTGTGCTTTAGCACTTATCAGTTGTTGCTCGTTAGATTGAATCTCGGCATAACCGTCTTGAATTTGTGCATATCCATCATCAATCTGTGCTTGTGCATCATTAATTTGTTCATCAAGTTCTTTTTGTGCATCGTCAATTTCTTTTTGGTTTTCAGCGATTCTAGCATCAATTCGATCATCGGAAATAGCTTCAATTTTATCGACAACAGGTTCAACTGAATCAAAGTAGGCATCATCATATGTGTTGATATCTTTAGCTCCTTTAACTGTTACATCGATTTCAGTAAAATAATCAACTTTGATGTTTGAATCTTTTACATACATGAAGTTGCCAACTTCACCATTACCAATGGATGAAGAGCCTTTCTCATAACTCAAATAATTTGGGTTGTAACAAGTTCCAACGACTGTATACTCTGTGTTCTTTAATGTATCTGATAGATCATCTTCTGTTCCGCTGGTAAGGGTGATCGTATCTCCGATTTCAAAATTGCCAAAGAGCTGGTTTGAGACAGATCCAGCTTCAATAATACATTCGTTTTCTTTTTTTGGCATTCTGCCGTCTACTAGACGAACTTTGTTGATGGATTGATCATCGGCCAGAGAAATGACTTTCATGACAAGTTGTGTTGAATCTTTTTGCGTTAGTGTATCAATAGAGAATACAGGTTCTGCATCTTCAACACCATCTATTTTTTTGATTTCTTTTAGATCATCTTGAGTAAGTCCTAGAGTGGAATAGACTTGAATATCTTGAACATTGTATTTGTCAAAGTATTGATCAGCACTATACTTCATATCGGGTGCACTGGCTTTGACACCTGCAAAGAAGGCTACACCAATCATAACGATACATAATATTGAGAAGAATCGTCCAAATGAATGGCGTATTTCCTGCAGAATGTTCTTAAAAAATACTTTAGGCATTAATACTCGATCCTGTCTACATCCATTGGGTTGTCATTGATTTCAATGCTTTCAATCTTTCCACTTTTTACTTTAATGATCTTATCGCCAATAGGTGTTAAGGCTAAATTGTGTGTGATAACAATAACTGTTTTTTTCTGCTTCCTGCATGTATCCTGCAAGACTTTCAAAACTTGTTTACCAGTCTGGTAATCAAGAGCTCCGGTTGGTTCATCACACAGGAGTAATTTTGGGTTTTTCGCTAGAGCTCTTGCGATGGCAACACGCTGTTGTTCACCACCAGAAAGCTGGCTAGGGAAGTTGTTGATTCTTTCTTGCAGACCTACAGATTTAATGGTTTCTACGATATCAAGAGGATTTTTACAAATCTGAGTTGCAAGTTCTACATTTTCTTTAAGTGTTAGATTTTGAATCAAATTATAGAACTGGAAGACAAAACCAACATCATATCTTCTATAAAATGTCATTTCTTTGTCTGAATAGCTAGAAATCTCTTTGCCATCTACAACGATTGTTCCTTCACTGACCGTATCCATGCCACCTAATAAATTTA
This sequence comes from Faecalitalea cylindroides ATCC 27803, assembly GCF_000469305.1. GTDB lineage: Bacteria > Bacillota_I > Bacilli_A > Erysipelotrichales > Erysipelotrichaceae > Faecalitalea > Faecalitalea cylindroides. The sequence goes on along the minus strand of NZ_KI270976.1, from coordinate 5,114 downwards.
ATATAGTACTTTTTCCTGCTCCAGAAGCACCGGCAATAATGACAAATTCTCCTTCATTGATCGTAAAAGAAACTCCGTCTAAGGCGTGAATCTTTATTTCACCCATTGTATATGTTTTTTTAACATTTTCAAACGTAATAAAACTGTTCATATGAGTACCTCTATTGTTTATTGCTATAACAATTATAACACAGATACATACTGGATAATTTGTGAAAATATCAAATTGTCTTGTATTCAAAATCGTGGTAGTATGGAACTATTAAAGAGGTGGATTATGAAAGTAAAAGTAATAACAGATAGCGGATCTGGTCTTACTAAAGAACAGGCTGCAGAATATGGATTAGATTTTTTACCTTTACAGGTTATTATTGAAGACAAAGCATATTTGGATGGTATTGATCTAACTGTTGAAGAACTTTATGATTTTATAGATAGAGGGTTCCTTCCTCAAACGAGCATGCCTCCATTAGGGATGATCGAAGAAAAATTTGATCAATATAAAGAAGAAGGCGTAACCGATGTTGTATTGATTACATTATCCAGTGGTCTTTCTGGAACCAATCAGGCAATTCAGGCTTCAGCGAAATGGCATGGTATCAAGATGCATACTTTAGATATCTATACAACGTTAGCTGTTGAAAGATATCTCGCGATTTCTGCAGCTAAACTTGCGCAGGATAACGTACATCCAGATGAAATCCTTGCACGATTAAAGGATAGTGTTGATAATTCGCAAGGATTTTTGATTTGCCAAGATTTAGACCATCTATCTAGAGGTGGACGATTAACTCCAATGGCGGCAAAACTAGGTGGAATGTTGAAAATTCGCCCAATTCTAGAGGTATCTAAGAATACAGAAGGAAAAGTAGACGTATGTGATAAGGTTCGTACTACTTCTAAAGCAGTAAAAAAAGCTTGTTCTTTAGCGATTAAAGCGGTTAAAGATATCAAAGATTATGAGTTGTTTGTCATGGACTCAAGAGATGAACAAGAAGCATTGAACATGCTAGAAGAACTGCATGCAGAGTATGGTGATATAACGATTCAAAGACAGCCTATTTGTGCAGTTATCGCTTCTCATACGGGATTACATGCAGTTGCTGTACAGTACGTTAAGAAAGTTAAAGGTGTTTAAAAATGAAAGTGGCATTTGTAACAGATTCAGGGACAGGCATTGCTCCAAGCAAGATGATGGAGAAAGGAATTTATTCTCTTCCTTTGCAGATAGAGTGCGAAGGCGTTTCATATGATGAATATGAAACGATTGCATATTCTACCGTCATTGAAAATCTTCATGCCCAGAAATTGATGAAGACGTCTTTGCCAAAACTTGGAAAGATTCAAGACATGTTTGAAGAAATCAAGAATCAAGGGTACGATGCTGTTTTCTGTGTTCCAATTTGTAAAGGGTTATCTGGCACGATGGATGCAATGGAGATGATAGCGAATCAAGTTGGTTTAAAATTCTATGGCGTCGATTGTTATGTAACAGCTGTTGTGCAAGAAAGAATGATCGAAATTGCTAAAGAAATGTATGAAGCCAATGTTACTGTTGAAAAAATAATGGAAAGATTAGAACGTATGGCTGAAACTTGCGAGACAGTTCTTCTTTGTGATGATCTTCAACATATGAAACGCGGAGGGCGATTAACTCCAATGGCAGCTACACTTGGCGGATTACTGAAAATCAAACCGGTCTTACATATTAATAAGGACACTGCTGGTAAAGTAGATGTTATGGATAAAGTTAGAACAATGTCCAAAGCTCAAGATAAGGTTATTGAACACTTACGGAATATAGGTGTTAACAAAGATTATACGATGGTTGTTGCACATGTTGATGTAGCTAAGGCAGCCAAAGAATATGCTGCAAAGATTGAGTCAAGAATTGAAGGCAGCAAAGTAAAGATCATTGATCTTGTATCTGCAGTTGGGATTCATACTGGACTTGGTTGTCTTGCGGTGCAGGTGTTTAATGAAAATGTTTAATAAGTAAGAAAACGTATCCAGAAGGGTGCGTTTTTTTTGTGGCACTAAAAAAGCGTTATTGGTTGATTTCAATAACGCTAATCTAACTTTGTAACTTTATTAAAGAAGTAATAACCAATCAGGAACATGACTGAAATCACCGCAACACCAAGATTTTGATGCCCGGTTAATTGAGTGACAAACCCTATAAGGAATGTTCCTAAAAAGCTTGCGCCTTTTCCACAGATATCAAACAATCCAAAATATTCTCCACTGGAATTTTCTGGAATGATCTTAGCATAATAACTTCTTGATAGTGCTTGTATTCCACCTTGGAAACAACCGACAGCTACCGCAAGCAACCAGAATTCCCATTGTTTATCAAGCTGAACCGCAAAGACAGCAATAAAGAAGTAAGCCAGAATACAGATTTTGATCAATTTGGCCGAGTCAACTTTTTTGGATAGTACGGCAAATGTAAGGCTTGCTGGGAAGGCAACAATTTGAGTTACTAATAACGCCAACAATAATCCGGTTGTATCAAGCCCAAGGCTGGTTCCATAGGCAGTAGCCATATCAATGATCGTATATACACCATCAATAAAGAAGAAGAATGCCAACAGGAATAAAAAGATTTTCTTTTGCTCTTTTGCTTTTTTCAAGGTTTGACCTAGTCTTGAAAAAGTGGAACGTACGACATGAGATTGATGTTCAATATAATATTTTTGATGATAGCTAAATGCTAATGGAAGAGTAAATAAGATCCACCATGCAGCATTGATGATAAAGGCAATCATCATAGCTGTTGTAATGCTGATACCAATAGACTCATACATTAATACAAAAACTAAACTAATCAAGAAGGGAATACAGCTTCCAATATAACCCCATGCATATCCTTTTGAAGAAACACTATCCATTCTCTCTTCTGTTGTAATATCAACAACCATAGAATCATAGAAGATTAAAGATAATGAATACGCTACTTTGGCTACAACATATAATATAAGGAATGTAAGCCAAGATCCTGGAATCCAAAAACATGCAAGTGATAAAGCCCCTAATAATGCACTTAATAAGAATACTTTTTTCTTATTTCCTTTATAATCAGCAAAAGTTCCAAGAATTGGTCCAGTTAAGGCGACAATTAAAGTGGAAATACTTGTTGCATAGCTCCAATAACTGAGATAATCACTTTCAGCAATGCCAGCTGCACTAGATAAAGAGTTAAAGTAAATTGGTAAGATAGTAGATACCAATAGGATAAATGCAGAATTTCCAATATCATACATTATCCATTTTATTTCTAATTTTGTTAATTTATCTTTCATAATTTTAATTCCTTTCAGGAAGTATTCTATCATATTTTGTAAAATTGAAACGTAAAATGTAAGTAAAAGGAACAGTATGTAAAGAAAAACTTTCCGGCTTAATTAATTCTATGTATAATAGCACCATTAAGTTAGGAGAAAGAATATGAAAAAATTTATTGAAGAATTTAAGGCTTTTGCCTTACGGGGAAATGTCATGGATATGGCCGTCGGTGTTTTAATTGGTAGTGCATTTACAGGTATTGTTACTGCTTTGACAACAAATTGTATTCAACCAATCTTAGATGTGATTACAGGAGCCAAGGCTTATACGATTCAAGAAGTTGCAGGATTTGCCAATGCGTTTGTTACCGCAGTTATCAATTTCTTTATCACAGCACTTGTCTTGTTTGTTTTATTAAAAGCAATCAATAAGTTAATGAGCATCAATTTGATCAAGAAAAAAGAAGAAGAGGCAGAAACACCAACAGTTAAAGTGTGCCCATTTTGTAAAAGTGAGATCGATATTGAAGCGACACGATGTCCACATTGTACTTCTCATTTAGAAGAAGTAATGGAATAAATGATTGATTTTTCGAGAATTATTCTTGTCAAGTATCTTCTTGCGTGTTAATATATTTAAGCAAGTTTGCGCTTGCTCTCTGTTTCTTGAGAATAAAGAAACCAAAAGACCAAAGGGAGGTGTACATCATGAAGAAATATGAAATCATGTACATTATCAACGCATCTTTAGATGAAGCTCAGTTTACGGCTGTTCAGGATCGTCTACACCAGACAATCACTAACAACCAGGGAACAATCGACAATGTTGATGACTGGGGAATCAAAGAATTCGCGTATGAAATTGATCACATGAAAAAGGGACACTATGTAGTTATCAATGTAACTGCTAACAACGAAGGTATTGCAGAATTCCAGCGTTTGTCTCGTATTTCTAACAACGTAGTTCGTATTATGGTTGTTAAAACTGAAGACGAAAAATAACAAGAGGTTAAAACATGATTAATCGTGTAATATTGGTAGGACGTTTGACAAGAGATCCTGAATTAAGGAAAACACAAAGTGGTGCCAGTGTTGTTTCCTACACAATTGCGGTAAATCGTCGTGTTCAGACTCCAGGACAGCCTGATGCAGATTTTATCAATTGCGTAGCATGGAACAAGACAGCTGATTTAATGGCACAGTATTTACATAAAGGTTCATTGATTGGTGTTGAAGGACGTATTCAAACACGTTCTTACGACAACCAGCAGGGACAACGTGTATATGTTACGGAAGTTATCACCGATAGCGTGCAATTCCTTGAACCAAAAAATGCCGGATCTCAGAATACAGGATATCAACAAAACAGTGGATATGGATACCAGGCTCCACAGCAGCCAAGCTATTCTCAACCTGTAGATGATTCATTCAGTTCTACATTTGATTCGAGTGATACACTGGATATTGCCAGTGATGATTTACCATTCTAGAAAGGACAAAATTATGGCATTCAAAAAACAACGTATGGGTCGTAAAAAAGTTTGTTATTTCACAAAGAACAAAATCAAAGAAATCGACTATAAAGATGTAGAATTATTAAAACGTTTCATTAACGCTAACGGAAAAATCATTCCTAGACGTGTTACTGGAACTCGTGCAAAATACCAGAGAATGTTGGCTAAAGCTATTAAACGTGCTCGTCAGATGGCTTTATTGCCTTACGTGGTAGACTAATTAAAGAAGACTTAAGTCTTCTTTTTCAATAGCCGACGTAGCACAGGGGTAGTGCAACTCATTCGTAATGAGTAGGTCGGGGGTTCAAATCCCTCC
>NZ_KI270975.1:23172-52396 GCF_000469305.1 Faecalitalea cylindroides ATCC 27803 | reverse complement strand
GTGAGTTCAAGTCTCATCGGCCTCACCATTTTGTCCGAAAATGCTTCAAAAGTCCCTATTTATCGGCACTTTGGAGCTTTTTTTATTTTTCTCTATTTTTCTGAAAATTTTTGAATTTTATGAATTATGTGATGATTTTGGTGAAAATCACATAATTTTCTGCCATTTTTTCTGCCATTTTTAAAATTTAAAAGCTTAGATGTGCCGATAAAATCTAGCGATTTGGCATTTTTACGCAGACTACTTTTGAACACAGTTTTGGTTCCAAGATAGTGCCTTTAGCATCGTTCTAGCAGAATTTAGTTTGATATCATAATCAAAATGAGTATAAATGTTCATTGTTGTGGATATATCGGAGTGACCAAGCCATTTCTGAATTTGTTTCAGGTCGACACCGTTCTTATAGAGTAATGTGGCACAGCTGTGACGTAAATCATGAAGACGAATTACAGGCATACCATTCTTTCTTAATAAAGATTTGAATGTTTCAGAAACGTAGCTCGGTTTTCGCCGATTTCCAAGAGGATCAACAAGTATATAGTCGCTATCTCTGTCGTTGTATTGTTCTCCACAAAGAATTCGATTCTTATCCTGTTCTTCCTTTAGATGATTCAACAGTTCTTCAAAAGGTGGTACCAATGGAAGTATTCGAAGGCTCGACTGACTTTTCGTTTTATCTTTTTCTTGACGTACGATCCTATTATCCAGTGTATATTCGGTCACTGTATGTTGGATTGAAATGATCTTTCTATTAAAATCAATGGCTGACCATTTTAATCCTACGATTTCAGATCTACGTAGGCCATAGAAAGAAGCGGCAAGAATAGCAAATTCGATGGTACTTCCTCTAGCTATTTTAAATAGCTTTTCCATTTCGATTTCATTGTAAACTCGAAATTCTGTATGTTCTATTTTTGGAAGCTTGCATAAAAGAGAAGGATTTTCTTTTATGATTTTCATGTCAGAAGCGAACTGTAAAGATTTGCGAATATTGCTATGGATTTTTTTTATAGTTGCTGGTTTTATAGGGGGATAATCCTTACCTTGAATTGAATATCCGTTTGCAGTCTTGATGTAAAACATCTGTATATCCATGGCAGTAATATCTTTTAAAGTTATATTTAAATAGTGAAAATACGGTTTTATTCTATTTTCGATATTAATTTTATATGTGGCATAAGCTCCTTGTCCTATATCATCAATAGCAATGTTTTCTAACCAATAAGATAGATAATCACTGAAAAGCATCTTAGGTGAGATTTGTATGTGATCATATAAATTATTTTGTGCTTTTTCTTCTTTTATGTCGGGATAATAAGCTGTTTTCTCTGAATCTTTACACATAAATTTTTGAATCACTTCTTTCTTTATTCTTTCCTTTTCTTTTTCAATATCTTCATCCCTTTCATAACCGATAAGATTTCTTTTTGAATAACTTAAAATCTGGTTTGCCAATCTCTTATTTCCTTTGATTTTCAAATTTACAGAAAAAGAAATGTGTTTTGTGTTATTTGAGGCATCTCTATAACTAAGAAAAAAACGATAATATTTTTTATCTGTTTTAATATATCCTGATACATGTGTTTTGTTCATGTCGTTTCATCTCCTTGGCATGAGTATTTTCTATTGAAGATGAAATAAAGTCGAACCTATAAATTTCTATTTTGTAGATTACAGATATAATTAAGAACAAATATTTTTGGTATAAAGTATCGATTTCCGATTTTGAAGTGTTGAATTTTGTTAGTTCTCAATAGCTGACATGCGGTTTTGGAGCATATTCCGCCAAGCATCTCACATAATTGTTTAACATTCACAACGTCTGGATACTCCTTAAACAATGTTTGATCGGGAAGCATTATTTAACACCTTCTTTTCTATTCCTAGACTAATCATTACTTTTTTATCAATAATCGTCATCCATCGTTTTGGTACTTTTCCTATATATTTTATAAAACATTGTTTATCAACGGATCTTATCTGTTCACAGAGTACCATGGTTCGAAATTTCAAACCCAATCCTTCGGGTAAGATATAATGAGTTGGTAGATGTGCCTTGTGGTCAATCTGTGAAGATAAACAAGCAACTATGACTGTTGGGCTATACTTGTTGCCTTTGTTATTCTGTATGACCAAAACAGGCCGGACTCCATATTGAACAGATCCTAATGATGAAGATATATTGACCAAATAAATCTCTCCTCTTTTGATTTTTCTTATCATATTTTTCCTCCTACTGTGTTTATGTAACAACCAGGATTAAATCCTGGTTTTATATTTATCGTATTTCCTATTTAACCCTGTTTACCCGGAAAGAAGGGAATCCTATTAGACGAATAATAGCTAATTATCCATCACGGGAATTTCACCCTCGCGTGGTAGCTCACGCAATTGCAGTGCAAGTGTATCATTATCCTTATAGGGTATCATCGCTAGCAATAGCTAATTGCTTTTATCAATCCATTGTTTGATCGCTCTCTATATAATAGGTCATGGCGCAATAGTGATCAGCTCATCCTATGAGATTTGTATCTAATAGTTGTTATGTGATTTTCAAAGATCTTAAAGAAGGTGTTAATTCCCCTTCACTTAAATAGCCATTAATATCTCTTGAATTTAGCCAATTTTCTATATTTTTTTCTAAGAAAATATATTTTTTTGTAAATTACGTTTGGAGTAATATCCAAAATCTTTGCAATTTCTTTGGTTGAGTAATCATTTACTTTTAAATTAATAATCTTTTTTGTAACTATATCAGATTTCAAAATGCAACGATATAAAATAGCATCATCTAAGTTGTTTAGTAAATTACTTAAGTCAAGTGATTGAATTGTTTTATTTGAGACATTTATGAAAAATGATTCATTATATACAGATTCTCTTTCCTTGAATCTTCTTTCTTGTTTAAATTGATACCAATCAAATTCACGTAAAGAATTGATTTTATCTTCTGGAAAATTTAGACTTCTCAAACTTCTTTCTTCATTTTCTTTCCATTTTGTCCATTTTTGTTGTTCTTTTCCTTTTATATATGACATAAAAAACTCCTTTCACTCTATAGCCGAGGAATGGAGTTAAATTTAGCCAAAAAAAAAGATCCGGATAGGATCAAAAACTTTAGTTATGTTTTTTTAATCTTGATAAGGATTTTGGTTCTTTTATTTGGCCAAAGAGTGAATGGCATGTGCTATTTACCCCTTTTTCTGCGCAAGTATATACAATATTTGCTGCAATTTTTAATACACTTTTCTTTACCTTATTCATAAGATAATCACCTCCAAAGAAAGTCTAGCATAATATAAAAATTTTATATTGAAATACGGACAATTTGTAAGAAAATAGACTATCAGAACTTTGAAAGATTATCTAAATATATAAGGTTATAAATAAATACATAAAAATATAAATGGTAAGAGAAAAATTCAATTAAATATAATGCCATATAGTTTTATTTCTTTTATAATCGCCATAGTAAAATGAGGTGTAACTATGGTAAAATTTCATGCAAACGGATTAAAAAGAATCATGTTAGAAAAGAAATTAACCGAAAATGAACTTGCTACCATGTCAAAAATAAATTCTCAAGTAGTTAGACAACTTATAGAAGGTAGTATAGAAATTTCTGCAAAAAATATTTTGATCTTAAAAAAAGTATTAGATACAACCTTTGAACATTTAATTTTTAATGAAACTCGTGAACCTATTTGTCTAAATCTAGAATTTTTAACTACAGATCAAATTACAGAATTAATTATTTTAGAATCTAACTTTAAAAAATTAAGTTTAAAGAACGTAACTATATATGCGTCGAATTTGAAAGAAAGCACAATTAAAGAAGAATTCGACCTCTCGAATAACATTTATTTTATTAGAAAATTTTTACTTGGATTAACTCAAGAACAATTTTCTAGTATATTAAACGTAAGTAAAACTTCAGTATATGGTTGGGAAGCAGGTTTGTCGAAGCCAACTTTTAGTCATCTTTTCTCTATTTCAAAACTTACAGGCTTTACAATAGATTGTTTATATGGAAACACCGACGATTTAGAAATATCAGCTTTTGGATTAGACAATGATATGTATGATATCATAGCTAGGATTATAAAACATTATGAAAGCGAATAAAAACAATAAATATTATTTGTATAATCTTCTCTTGGAAAATAACATTTCATTTGAGAAAGATATATATGATTATGGGGTTTATATTTTTAAAAGTTATATTTTTGTTTTTTGCATAGCGTTTATAATTTCTTTTATTATTAACACTTCTTTTGAAATGCTTTTGTTTACAATTTGCTTTTTGAATCTGAGAAAATATTCTGGCGGATTTCATTTTAAAAATATTACAATTTGTTCTGTTTTTAGTATTCTATTTTTATTATTGACTTCGTATATTCTAAAGATTATACAAACAATACCCTTTGCATTATATATGATTAATTTTTTATTTTCTGTTTCACTAGTCTATTTTTTTGGTCCGATAGAAAACATAAATAAAAGATTATCTGATAATGAAAAAAATTATTATAAAATGAAGACTATAATAATTGAAATCATCTTTTTTGCTATCTCTTTATGTTTTAAACTAAGTAGTTTAGATATTGTATATAATTGTATTTCGGGTACTATTATGATTTGTTTTTTTGATCAGTTAATTGGATTATTCTCAACTCTCTCTATAAAATCTTAATGTCACATCTTCCACTTTGATTTATTTCGGTATAAAATTAAGTTGCTTTTATCAGATAGAGGGTGAAGAGAATGAATATATTTGTATTAGAAGATAATAAATGTGATCAGCAAATATTAATAAAAAACTTGAATAATTGTTTAGGATTGTTAAATATAGAATATTATATACATTCTTATATGGATGAAAGAACTGTAATTAAGGATTTGGAGAAATGCGATTTATTGTTTTTAGATATTGAGTTAAATTCTTTTAATGGAATTGACTTTGGAAAAAAAATAAAAAAAGAATATCCTGAGTGTAGAATTATTATAGTTTCAAGTTATCAAAAATATCTAGTTGATGGTTATAAAATTCATGCAGATCGCTATTTTTTAAAACCTCTTTTAGAATCTGAATTTCAAATTGAAATCTCTAATTTGATAGAAGAATATTATTCTCATTTAAAATTTATAAAAGATGATAAACTAAAGCCTAACAAATTATTTGTTAAAGACATATTATATGTTGAGGCGATGGATAAACACACTTTACTTCATATGAGAAATGATAAGATTATTACAACGCCTTATTCTTTAAAAGAATGGATTTCAAGACTGAAGAATTGCAATTTTGAACAATCACACAAAGCTTACTTTATCAATTTGAAATATGTTAGTAACATTTCGAAAAGAGATGTAATTTTATTTACAGAAGAGCTAGTACCATTATCTAGAGGATATAAAAAAATGTTTGAAGAAAGGTATATTTCAAATTTATATAAGACAATATGATTCATTTAATATTAATTAATATAATTATTTTATTAATTCTTCATTATATTGGTACTAATTTTTTTTCGTTAAGATTTAGAAAATACTATATACAATTATTGGTGTTTTTAATATATTTAGTAATAATGACATTAGTAAATATTAATGGAATAACGACCATATATATACCAGTTTTTTTGATTTTGATTTATTATTTGTATTTAGAAACACAGTTTTTGAGCCGAAGTTTTATTAATATTTTAACTGCACTTCTTCTTTCTATTTCTATGTCTATATCGGAATTTATTTCAGGAAGTATACTTAATTATTTTCCAATGTTAAGTTATGAACAATACTATACTTATGCATTATATTTAACAATAATATTAACAATTATATTAATACTTCCATATAAGGTTATTGTTAAACCATTAATGGTTTTTCAACAAAATAATTTTTTCTTATTAATCTTCATATTACCTTTTTTTTCATATATTTTAGTTGTTTTTATAAATCAATACCTTTTTGGTTATTTTAATGAAACAGGAGTTGTAATTTTTTTTCTCTTTACTATAATTGGCATCCTAGCTTCAAATTACATAATGATATATTTTTACATGAAATTGTTAAATTCATTTAAGTTGGAATTTGAATTACATTTAAAGGATGAATAGAATAGAATATTATCGGAAAAAATTAGTGCTTTAAATCAATATTATCAATCAAAATTTGATTTTTTACATGATTTATTACATTCAATTTGTATAATGACAAAGCTTTTAAAGACTCATAATTATACAAATTTAGAACAATTTTTAGACAACTTGGCCAATGATACTTGTCATGAATTGAATACATTATATTCAAATTCTAACACACTTAATTTAGTTTTACTGCAAAATTTGACAGAATTAAAAAAATATAATGTTGATGTTAGGTCTACTGTGATTGATGATTTTACTTTTTTGGATGAACAAACACAGATAAAGCTATATACCATATTATTAAATCTATATTTTGAAATATTGGGAAAAGAGCATATTAATAATCCTTCAATATCATTTTATCTAAAGAAAATAGGAACAAATAGTATCTTAAAAGTATATTTAAAATGTACGTATAGTTCATATAGGTCTAGTGAGTTTTACCTAAGTGAAAAAATTATTAATGATTTAGATCTGCAATTAACTGTTAATACTAAATTTTATTCTAACAATGGTTTAATGTGTGTATTGATTTATGAATGTTTTAATTAGATACAGATTTGCCTGTTTGATGATTTCTTATAAATGGATTACAGATTGTCTATTACTTTAATTAATAGTTTAAGATTTAGAACATATCAAATGTCAAAATTATTCTGATTTTTATGGATGCCACTCTCATTTAAACATGAGGCATCCGTTTTTTTTTACTAACATTTATGGTCTATGATGACGAGTGCAATGTTGTTTTGGTCAATTTTTATCATTTAAAGTGATTTTTTTCATAAAAATATGTAGCTTAATTCCTTTAAAAATGGATTATAGGATATGCATGAGATTTCAAGATATTACGAAAATTCTTCTTTTTCATTATTACAACTTTACCTGATGTTCTATTTAGAAGCCTGATGTTCTATATATCTTGAATTTGCTTTTTAATTCTGCAATTATTTAATTGCTTTAAAGGAGAAATATGAGACTAAAATATATAAAACAGATAAATGAGTATGATTGCGGGTATGTTTCTGTAGCGATGATATTGAATTATTATAGGCAAAAGGTTGAGTATACTGATTTAATAGACTATTCTCAATATTCGAGTAAAGAACTATCTGTAAATGGTATTTTATCATTATTTAACCAAAATAATTTTGAAGCAAAAGCGGTGAGAATAAATCCTAATTCTGTTTCAGACGAATTTTCTCTTCCAGCTATAGCGTTGATTAAAAATGAAAATAATATGAACCATTATGTGGTTGTATTTAAAAAAAATAAAACTACTATTTGGTATATGGATCCAGCTAAAGGTAAAATTAAGAAAACTATTGATGATTTTTTGAAGATATTCACAAATATATTGATTTTAGCCGTACCTAGTGAGTCTTTTAAACCAAATAATATAAAGCACGATTCAATTTTTTCTTACGTTAAAGAACTTATCTTTCCACATAAAAAGGTAACGATAGTAATTATTAGTTTATCAATAGTGTTGACGTTTTTGGGCTTGATTAGTGGGATTTTTTCAAAAATAATTATGGATGAAGTGATTCCATATGGTATGAAGGAAAAGCTATTCTACTATACTTTGTTTTTTATACTAATAGCTATTATTCAAAGTAGTTTAAGTAGTTTTAGAGAGTATTTGATTCTTTTGCTAAATTGCAAAATGACTATACCTATAACTTTAGGTTACTTTGAACATATAATGAAACTACCAATACATTTTCACAACAAAAAGAATATAGGAGACATTTTAACAAGATATCAAGATGTTGAAACAATAAAAATGGTTACGTCTAATTTGACTCTAACATTATTACTTGATATTTTACTTTCATTTTTTTCATCGATTTTATTGATCAATATAAGTCTTACTCTATATTTAATTATTATTATTCAGATGATATGTAGTTTAATTCTGTTTTTCGCTTTTAAAGGGCCGTATAAGAAAAATAATATTCGATTAATGAATTTCAATAGTCAATTAAATTCTCAATTAATACAAATGCTACACAATGTTGAGACAATTAAATCATACAATTTTGAAACTAAAGTCATACATAACTTAGAAAAGAAAAGTTTTGATTTAGTAAACGAATCTTATCATCAAGGATATCTACAAAATATGCAACAATTTTTCATGACTAATATTAATAGTATTTTTTCTATTATATTATATGCCATTGGCGCATATTTAATTATTGAAAGTAGATTATCAGTTGGAGATCTCTTGTATTTTCAAACATTAAGTAATTTATTTTTACAACCTACACAAAGTCTAGCAACCTTACAAATTACCTTGCAAGAAGCAAAAATTGCTATTAAAAGGATAAATGAATTTACTAATATTCCTGCTGAACACAATGATAGTTGCCATCTTTCTTTTAAAACATTTGAAAAAATAGAGTTTAGAAATGTAAGTTTCAGGTATGAAGAATCAGAGAAACTTATAGAAAATGCTAGCTTCACTATTCATAAAGGTGACAAAGTAGCGTTAATTGGAAATAGTGGTTCTGGAAAATCTACGTTGGTAAAAATGTTGTTAAGATTTATAGAACCTAAACAAGGTGAAATTTTGATAAATGGAGTTAATGTCAAAGATATTAATTTAAAAGAATTGAGAGACAATATAAGATATATATCTCAAAATTTAAGTATTTTTTCAGGTACATTGTATGATAATCTGACATTATTTAATAATAAAGTAGATTATTTAAAAATGATAAATATTTGCAATTTAGTAGGTGTATCTGATTTTGCTAATAAGTGGCCTAATCGTTATGAAACTTATATAAATGAAAATGGGAGTAATTTGTCAATTGGTGAAAAGCAGAGAGTGGCAATTGCAAGATCGTTAATATATGGAGGAGACATTTATATTTTTGATGAGTCTACCTCTAACTTGGATGAATATAATGAAGATCATTTTAGGTCTATTGTCAAAGATTATTTAAGTGATAAAACTGTAATTATCGTTTCTCATAGAAAGAGCACGATAAAAATATGTAATAGGATTTTACGAATTAAAGATGGGTTAATATTTGAAATAGAAGAAGATAGTGTTAAGAAGGGATAGGGCAATATATGGATGAAGTAAAGGTTGTAACTGAATTAAGATTAAAAAATTTAATATACGAATCATATGAGGGTAACGAAGATTTGAATACAATATTTTCGTTTTTGAACAATGTCTTAAATTCTGGAATAGATTGTGTAGGTCATACACTTATTGAAGTGGATGATAGTAAAAATTCTATAAAGAAATTAATGGTTCAAGTTTTTGATTTAGAAAGGTTTAACACTTTCAAGAAAAAAGATGTTTTGCTATACAGTTGTCTAACGCTTGATTATGTTGGAAAGATTGAAAACATAGCGGACGCAATTTTGAAGATCAATTTGTATGCAAAGAAAAATGACATTAAATTGAGCAATAATACATATTTATTGATTCAGAACAATATTCAAGATTTTCTTCACATAAAAATTTATAAAGAGTGCAAATGATATGAAAATATATAAAAAAAAGTTAGGAATATCAACAAAAATTCTCAATAAACGTACACCTAATTATGTGATAGTATTTATTGCCTCGCTACTAATAGTGCTTGTTATATTTGTCTTACTATCTCTAGTTTTCACAAAGACACATATTGTTAAAGCAAATGGAACCATCATTTCTCCAGATACTGTTTATATCACCAGTAATGTATCTGGTAAAGTAAATGAAATATATTATGCTGAGAAAGACAGTGTTCAAAACGAGGACAATATTTTAAGCTTAGATGATGGTGCTTTGCATAATAAAATAGACACATTGAACAAGAATAAGGAAGAATTAGAAAATACACTTCAGTCGATTGATTTATTCGTTCAATCAGTGAAACAAGGTGCGAATTTATTAAGTCCCGAGATACATTCAAGAGTATATAATGAAAAAATTAATTACTTTATCAACTTAACAAATGAAACTTATAACAATATAAATCTTCAAAACCAAATTAAGGAGAAAAGATTAAGTAAGATAAATGAAATAAACAACGAAATTATTAATGATATCGAATTAAATGAAGAACAAATAGATGCTAAACAAATTGAAATTCAACAATTGGAAGAAGAAATACTATCTATAGAAGGAAACATTAGAACATATACTAGTCAATTGGATCAGGTTTCATCTCAAATGTTGATTGAAGCAGAAAATGAAAAGAAGGAAGTTAAATCTAAACTTTTGGAAATTGAATATAGTATATCTCAAGAACAAAATGGTTTAGATGCATTAAAGATAACCGCCAATCACGACGGTATTCTTCACTATTTGATAGATGTAAAAAAAGGGACATTTATTAATTCTGGACAAACGATAGCTTCTATTACTCCAAAAAATAAAAATTATGAGATAGAGTGTTTTGTTGATGTTAGTGATAGAACAAAGATACCTAAAGATGGTTTTTGCAATATTAGAATAACAGGGGTAAATAGTTCACAATTTGGTACTTTGAGAGGAAAAATCCGTTCTATAAGTGATGACATAGTCAACAAAGAAAATCAAGGGATTATAAAACCTTATTATAGAGTATTGGTTACTATTGATAAAACCGATTTAGATAAGTTAGAGAATAATGGAACAACAGTTCAACTTTCTCTTCCTGTATCGGTTGAGTTCATATACGATGAGGAAACGTATTTTGTTTGGTTTATTGAATTAATCACATCCATTAATAAGTGACCATCCAGCTTATTAAATAAAAAAGAAAGGAGAAAATTATGTCAACTTTAGTTATGCCAAGAAATTACAAAGAAATTGGTTTAGATGAGGAAAAAAGGTATTCTGGAGGTTCTGCTGTTGGAGTTATTTTGGCTACTTACAAAGTCGTAAATTTTGTTGTTTGTAATTGGGTCACTATTTCGACAATTGCGGGAAACGCATCGACATTAATTGGTTATGCGAATTCTTGGAAAAGTGCAAACGGACGGTATCAAATGAAAGCGACCTTTGTTCCAGGAGGTAGTAGCAACATTTACCCTCCACATAGTTATCAAGGTGCTGTAGGATATTGGAATTATTATCCAGTATGGATAGGCAATTAATTCGTATTTAATTTATTAGAATGAAAGACTAGGATGGAGTCTTTCGTTTGCTTTTGCAAATTATACTTAAAAGTTACTAATAGAAGGGTATATAAAATGAAAAAATTTACTTCAAAAATTTTAAGAGGGATTGCAATTCTGATAACAAATCTAATCGGTGTACTTATTATTAAAAGTAACAAGGATGATATGCTTATTATAATTTATTTGCTTTCAATAACTCTCATGATGTTTTGCTTTTCTTTGTATCTTGAATGGATTTCTTATAAAAATCAAGACTCAGATACTTATTGTTCAATGAAAGACGTGAAGCTTATCATGGATATAGCAGGTATCATTCAGTTGAGTACAATATTTGAATTTGTTGACTCAAATATGAAATTAATATTGTTTTTAATTTCATCTCTGCTAGCAATCATTTCTCTATATATGATTAGAAAAAAAGCTCTCAAATAATAAATATCTGATGTGCATATTCATATATTAATAATGGAATTTGCACATTTTTTTGTTTTTTTACTTTAAAAATATATTAAAGTTATTTATGGAGAATATGAGAATTTAGTAAGCTAGTATTAAAATTTATGTGTAAAAGTTTGTTCCTTGTCGATTCAATTAGTTCTTAAACTGGTCTTCTCTTGTTGTTTATCCAATTGAACGAGTGAATACGTTTTTGCCTAAACGAAAAAATATAATCAAACCAGTTAGTTCAGAGTGATTGGCAATAAGAGTTTTGAATGTTTCATTTAAAAAAAACGAGAAATTTGAATTCTCGTTTTTTTCAATGGAGAAAAATCTACATTAAGATAAAAAAGTAACTATTTTTAATGATATATTTTAGTGCTTAAAGATCTTAAAATAGAATTAGAATAGAATAAGTTTACATAAATTATCGAAAAAAATTAATAATATAATGATAAACGATATATAAATATTGACAAACGATAAATTCGTGATAATCTTTAATTAGAAGTAGTAGATATTACTTCCTTATTTATTTATATCTAGATATGAATTATTATTTGTTTAATTTTCTTTATGGCGATTTGTAATTGAGAGGAGGACTTATGAAAACGTCTTACAAAATGTTAAATAAGCTACAAAAGAGTTTGTTGTTATCTATTTTTCTGGTTGCACTTTCTTTAATTACCTATTTAATGATGTTGGTTCCACAATTGTTGGATACTGAACTTGAAAAAGAAATTCCAGCATTAATAAATGTGTATGTAAACATATTTGGATTAACTTTGATTTTATTAAATTTGATATTGATGCTCAAAAGTAATAAAGTTTTTTCTCGATTTTTGTTTTTAAGTACAAAATTTGCAGGAATAACAATGCTTGTTATCTCAATTATTATTCCTCATCTTAAAGATTATTTACCATTTGATACAGTTGTATTTATAATCGGTGATTTTCAATTGTTTGATTTCGGTTATTTATGTGCAGGTGCTCTTGTTGTATCATTAAACTTAATTATAGAAAGAGGTATAAAATATCAGTTTGAAGTTGAAGAAGAGACAGTTTAGGAGGTTTTATGTCAATAATTATTAGGTTAGATCGTGTTATGGCTGATCGAAAGATGAGTTTAAATGAATTATCCGACAGAGTGGGAGTATCTGTAGTAAATTTATCCAACTTAAAAAATGGAAAAGTAAAAGCAATTCGTTTTTCTACACTAAATGCAATATGTAAAGAATTAGAATGTCAGCCTGGAGATATATTAGAATATAAAAACTCTAATTGAATGAAAAATAGAATTCAAGTGTCTATCGTTATTCAATGAATCGTTCCTTTTTCATTTAATCTAAATCAATTTTAATAACATATCTAAGATCCAGTTTTGTATTTACAATCTGGGTCATTTTAATGCCTAATTTGTGTTGAGAAACTGTTATTAACTTTTTAGCAGAAATAAGCTAAACTCATACACGATATAACAAATGTAACAGATAGAAAGTAAATTTCAGAAAGGATTATTGATTATTGAAAGAGTATTTATATAAGTTGATCTTGGAAGAGTAAATTTTAAAATAGGAAGTATACATCTAGGAAAAATAATTTATGTTTTTTTTTTGATAACTAGAAAATGTATCAGAAACCATCCTAATAACAGGGAGCAAATGGGCGGTTGACTTTTATTAAATAACCATATTGATAAGTTGAACGTGTTTGAAGATGTTGCATATATTCCAATAATCAAAAAAACGGCAAGGTTAGATAAAAAATATCTTAGCAAATGGAGTGAGTAACGACGATTATTAGATATTATTAAAAAGCAATATTTCAAATATTTGTGAAAGGTGTATAATATCTAATATTAAATCATAATTTATAAGAAATCTAGGAATACAATAAACATTCTATCAGGAGAGTATATGGCAATTTATACATTCTATTTAGATAAAGAGGATTACTTTAACTCAAAAAAATATATGTTCTTAAAAAAAACTGTCGGGAATCTAGCTCAAATTATTAATCAATATTTAGTTGTTGCTAAGGGTATTAATGAAGTATATATATCAGGAGCTTGTTGGGGAAAATGTGAAAATAAAGTTCAAGATTTAATTACGGAAAGTTTTGTTGGGTTAAATAAGAGTGAAATTACTATCAATTTAGTAGGGAAGTATAAGGGATATAGTTATGAAAAGACTAAGACAGTGTTGATGAAAGAAAAATATCATGTGCATACATTTTTCTTTTCAAAAAAGTCAGATCATAGAAAAATGATTTTTTTTATAAAGGATAGTATAGTTCAAGCTGTATTAATAGGTTCCAGTAATTATTCCCCTAATACTTATTTAAAACATTTAAGTTCAGAAGCAGATGTTTTGATGATTGATGCTAATGGTTCGGCTAATACAGAAGTCGTTGAAACGATTAAAAAACTAAAAAAAGATGTAAATGGTATTTATAGAGAGAATATTCCAGATGATTTAATATCTAAGAATTTATCAGAAAAATATAACTACCCTGTAATTTCTGAAACTATAGTATGCCCTGATGATTTTTTACAAAAAGTGTTTAATGCATATTGTTCAAAAATTTCTCCTAATTTATAAAAAAATAATTATGAGTTGTGATATTTTTTGGTAAGACGAATTTAGTAGATCATTCTAATGATAGAACTAGAAAAAATCTTTAAAACTATGGCTCTGTTAAATTTATTCATACTTTTTGTTTATAAAAATAGAGGTGGTTTTTCCACCTCTATGTTGTTGTTTTGCTTTAGTTTAAGTAATCAAGTGCTTTTTAATCAGGAACTAATTCCCAATTACCAACCCATTCACCTTTAGAGTAATTGTATAATCTACGCCATAATTCTCCATTCTCAAATTTATAACGATAGCGTATATCATCTGCACGTTCGATAGATGATGGGTCTGTAGTCTGTGCATAAACAGGATTACTTATACCTAAAATAGGAATTAGAATCATGGTTAGCATGACAGATAATATAATTTTTTGTTTCATTGGAAATCACCTCCTTTTTATTTTATTTCCATTCCCATGTCAAGGTATACGGATGGATCCTTTATAACTGATTGATTTCCGTTATAAAATAAAGTATATGTTCCATCACTATTTTTAACTAAATATCCATTTTCTATTAAATCATTATCAGAAAAAGTATTATCCATTTGATTGGGATAATCGTGCCAAGGTTCTAAAATAATTGTATTTGATATAAACGGAAGTACCACAAGAAATGCTAAGAGAATAGCATTAGATTTCTTCTTAAAGTTAGATTTGGTTAAATAGTTGATTCTATATGATAGAGTACATGAATTTTCTTGCAATAAAAAATTAGCAGAAGTAGACAAGGATTTATCTATAAAAGTTATATCATCAATCCTATCTTCTAAATCAACAAGAGTATATGCATAATTTAAAATATCCTTTTTACTAAATCCGTTTGTTGCTTTTGCGTCAGCCCTGATTTCTAATGCAAGATTCAAATTGTTATTGAGCCAATATATTGGTAAAAACCACCAATAGATGATCATAAGAATATTTAAAAACTGTTTTATGTAAATATCGTGATTTTTGACATGCTGAATTTCATGTCGAAGTATAACTTCTATTTGGCTTTGTGAAAAATTTTTCCTGGGTATAAGAATTATTTCATTTAAGCCTAGAACCATAGGAATAGAAACTAGATCAGTAATCCATACTGGGTAGTCATATTTAGTTTCAATTTCAATAAAGGAAGAAACTTTATTTTTCTGTACAGTTTGACTGATTATGGATATTACTTTCTTAGAATTGTGAATTTTTCGAAAATATATAAAACCAAAAAAGCAGATGCCAACAACCCAAATACTACAAAACAATTCCAACATATTCACTCCTGGAGCAAATTCAAAGTTAAAGAAAGATTGGATTGGGTTCATTACCGAACCTAAATAAATGCTATGAGTGAATGGTAATTCCAAAGGAAAGAGTAAACGAAAAAGAATGATAATTCCTAATAAAATGATAAAATCAGCTCTAAAGATCAGAAATCTTTTTTTTTGCTTGAGAAGAAAGTAAAGGAATATTTCCATAATTACGACCATAATTAAGGTTATAAAAACGGAAGAAATGGATAATCTCATTTTTATTCACCTAACTTTTTTTGTCTTTCAACAATTTGTTTTTTCAAATCTTGAAGCGTATTTTTATCGGTGTTATTTTCAATAAAAAATGATGTTATTTTATATAAATTCAAATTACTATCCCCTAATAAAAACTGAACATACTCAGCCTGAGTTAATACTGAGACATAGAATCTTGTAAGGACTGTGTTTGAATATCCTATTTCTGCAACTTTTATAATTTCGTTTTTTAGTAGTCTTTGAAGAACCTGTTGAACAGAAAATACACTCATATCGTCACAGACTTCTGCTATCTGATTAGCGGACAGGGGTTTATCACTACTCCATAGAATATTCATGATTTGAATTTCTCTGGTTGAAAGAACCTTTATTTTCATGTTAGTCATCCTTTCTATAATTTAATTATACATCAATAATATTTATTTTAAACATTAATTTTTTTGTTTAATATAAATAATAATATTTGATATTGATATTTATATTAATATCAAATATAATGAAATTAAAGATGAGATGTAATTCACAAATAGGAGGAGGTAAAAAACATGGAAATGTAGTTAAACATATTAATAATTGATAACTGAGTTAGAGAGGAGGATAATAATGAATACAGCTATTAATTTAAAGAAAATTTTTTATGGGATTTTAACAAGTTTTTTGGTTATATGTATGTCTATAATGCCGACATATGCAATGGAAGAAACTACAGAAAGTTATATTTCTGTTCCAGTTAATGAAACAGAAGTATGGGTTTTCCCAACAAAGGATGATTATGAATCATATTTAGAGGATATCAAATTACAGGAAAACACTTCTGATGTTACTACTCGTGCTGTGACAGAGCATGAACTATCTAGAACAACATGGTATCATAAATGGATTTGTTACCATTGGTTTACACCATCATGGACCACAGCATCAGTGTATACTCTTAATGCAGGAATGACTGTTTCTGGGACTATAGGTGCTTCTTATGGAGGTATTAATTTTAATCTTTCTCTATCAAGAACAGAAGGTGTATCTACTACAATACCAGCAGATAGTTCTAGGTATAGTAGATTATCTTTAAGTGGTGATTTTTTAGTAAAGAAAATGGTTCGTTTCTATTCTGATAATAGTGGTGTTTATGATCAATATAATTATATTTCATATAATGTATTAAATTCATATATAGATGTTACTTATCGATAAATTACTTTTACAATGATATTTAGCAGATAATATGAAAGATTTTATTAAAGAATTATTATTTTGTTATATTATATATATATTAATTTTTATTGGCATTGCACTAACCCCTTTTCCTACAATTGGTGAAGGTGGGAGAACACTGATATTTGATACTTTATATAGAAGAGGTTTGATCGTTCCTTTTTGTATAAATTCAATAATAGTAATTTATTTATTGTTAAAAATAATTTCAAATCATCTGAAAAAATAACAAGTAAGTTTATAGATTTATTTTCTATTATTGGAAATGGACAAGAGTATATGTTGGATTAAGGTTGATAACTTGTGAATTCATCTTAAAAAAGGAGTTTTTACTCCTTTTTTAAGTTTTTGATTAACGGGGAATCGCTATCACTTGCTATTTGATAGTTCATTTCAGTTCATGATATGTAAAAAGTGTAAGGTGAGTGTTTTCAAAGAGATGGTACATTATGAGTTTAAGAGATTTAATTGACAACAGACATGATGAAGAGTTGATAGATATACCATTATCAAAAATCCAAAAAAAATAAAATGAATTTTTGCGAATTACTCTAACAAACAAATTTTAATCAAATGTGGATTCAATTGCAGTAGGTATCAAAGAAAAATGGTAATCCGTCCTATTTTGGTCCGAAGATTTCATGATGAGGAAAAAGGAACGGAAAACAATATTTTGAGTGGAACACACTTTTTAAAATGGTGGTATGGAATGATAAAGAAGTATTTGGCGATGGAAAAATTTTTGACTTTATCATGATTCTACAACTTTTATTTTATTTATCACCATTATGCAGGTTTTATGATTTCATTACAAATAATGGTAGAGAAACAAGAAATAATAGTGATATTTGTACATTTGGCGCTTTAGCTTTTATTGATATCGTTTTGTTGGATAGAGCAAAATCAATATTCAATATCGATCACATTAATATTTGCTTTGATATGTTTATTCGTTTTTTTTTAATGAGTATTACAAAAATTGAATTAATATCTTAA
This sequence comes from Faecalitalea cylindroides ATCC 27803, assembly GCF_000469305.1. Taxonomy (GTDB): domain Bacteria; phylum Bacillota_I; class Bacilli_A; order Erysipelotrichales; family Erysipelotrichaceae; genus Faecalitalea; species Faecalitalea cylindroides. The sequence continues at coordinate 34,353 of NZ_KI270975.1, read as the reverse complement.
GCTTTGGATAATCTATTTAATTTCAATTAATATCAAATCATTTCTACATAAAAAATTAAATAAATAGAATTATAATCAATTGAATATATAGAAATAAAAAATTGCTAAAGATGCTGATGGGGAAATCGTTTTAGAACAAACAAATAATTCCAATAGAAGGAGTGATTTTTGTGACGCTATCATTCAAATACAGTTTATGAGAATGAATATAATAAAGATAAAATTGTTTTTTATAATTGTTTTAAAATTAAATAACAAAAGTCTTAACTCAGTTCCTAAAAAATGATAAAACTATAGTATCTTTGGATAGTGATGTTTTATAAAGAAAATAAGATTATATACGTGCCTCATTTTCAAAAACAAATAAAATATAAATAAAAATATGAAAAAATAAAATGTACCAATAAATATTTATCAGAAGGGAGCATTAGACATGATATTAAAAGAATATATAAATATACAATTTACAAATACATATGTGGTAATTCATACAGGATATGGAGGTTATAAGGCCCCAATTATGATAGAAGGGAAACTGTCAGAAATAGATTTGTCTAATTACGAAGAAAAAGAAGTGCTGGCAGTATCAGGTCGTGCAGACTTAGATGGAATTCATTTTTGGTTATAAAAGTCTCCTATTTTTCATATTTCAAAAAAAAGTGAATTTATATGTTCTAGCAAAAGAATTACATTGTTTTATAAAACGTTCTTTAATTTCATTATTTTAAAAATCAGTACGAACGAATTTAACTTTTCCTAAAATTCTAACTGGTATCGATTCCACTTCTTTAGGCGTGAAATATCGAGAAGCATATTTAGGATTGCTCGCTTCTAAGATTATTAAGTCATTTTTGAAAATGACTTTTTTTACGGTTGCTTCTTCTCCAATTAGTACAACAGAAATTGTGCCGGACGCAACCGTGTTGCATTGCTGGACATAGATTAAATCGCCTTCATAGATATGAGATCCTTCCATAGAATCTCCTTCAACTCGTAAGAAATAATCACCATTGACTGCGTCTTCGTGTGTGACTTTCACATATCCTTGAATATCTTGTTCTGCATACATATCATATCCAGCACGTGTGGTTCCTAAAATAGGCTTGTAATTTTCACTTTCTTCTAATACTTCGTCAATATTGTTTATTCCCAATACTTTACCTACATTTTGCTTCGTTCTGGTTCTTAATTTTGTACTTCCTGCTAACCAGCGAAAATAAGTCGCTCTGGAGACACCGCATAATTCGGCCATTTCTTCATGACTTAGTTCATGTTCAATTTCATACTGAACTAATAATCGCTTAAATATCATAGTTATCACCATAATAAAAATAGCATGTTCTGAGAATGTTTCAAGATATTTATCAAAAATAGTCTCATAACTCTGTTGAAAAATAGACGGATAGAAGCGTAAGATACAGCCACGAGGTGATCATTATGTCTGATAAAGTTTATCTTTGCATTGATTTAAAAAGTTTCTATGCATCGGTTGAATGTGTAGAAAGAGGATTGGATCCTTTTGAAATCAATCTTGTCGTAGCCGATCCAGATCGTGGGGGAGGAGCCATAACTTTGGCTGCTACACCAGCCATAAAAAAATTAGGCGTTCCCAGTCGTGGACGTATTTATGAGATTCCAAAAGGAATTGAATATATTATCGCTCGACCTAGAATGCATCTCTACATGGAGTATTCTGCAAAAATATATTCTATCTTTTTAAGGCATATTGCACCTGAGGATATTCATGTCTATTCGATTGATGAGTCTTTTTTAGATGCAACGCCTTATCTGGATCTTTATGGAGTAACCCCTAAACAATTGGCAAGAAGGATTCTTGATGATATATTCGATGAAACCGGGATTACTGCGACGGTTGGAATTGGTACAAATCTATTCTTAACAAAAGTAGCTCTGGATATCACAGCGAAACACACGTTAGACAATATGGGTTATTTAGATGAAGAACTCTTTCGTCAAAAATTATGGAATCATACACCTTTGACAGATTTTTGGATGATTGGACCTGGTACTGCAAGACACTTAGCCAAACTAGGTATTTTTGATTTATATGACCTGACTCAATTTCCAGAATGGATCCTCTATAAGGAGTTTGGAATCAATGCAGAGATATTAATCGATCATGCATGGGGTAGAGAGCCAGTTGAAATAAAAGACATAAAATCTTATCAGCCTAAGGCAAATTCTATATCGAATAGTCAGATCTTATTTGAAGATTATAGCTATAAAGATGCTTTCCTGATTCTAAAAGAGATGGTAGATTCCAATGTTCTTGTACTTACGGAAAAACATTTGGTATCCGATCACATCAGTTTATTTATCGGTTATTCTAAAGATGTTCGTAAACCAAGCCGAGGATCCAGGAAGATTACAAATCGGACCAACTCTTATAAAATACTATTAGAAGAGTTTAAACTTCTTTATAAGAAAATTGTTGATCCACGATATCCTATCCGGCATATTGGCATATCTTTTGGAAATGTTCGTGATGAAATTTACGAGCAGTATGACTTATTTACTGATCAGGAACTGTTGGAAAAAGAGAAAAAAATGCAGCAAACATTGGTAAAGATCCGAAATAAATACGGAAAAAATGCAGCTCTTAAAGGCATGAATTTCTTACCTAAGGCGACCGCGAAGTATCGGAATACAACAATTGGAGGACACAAGGCATGATGGATAAAATACAGAGGGCGCATATATTCAGCTCTTTTGATGCTTTGAAAGGATTTCGGGAACTATTAAAAGAAGAGGAACGAATCGTAGTTCCTAAACGGATCCTGTCTGAAGACGATTTGGAAATGTTAGATAAAAAGATCCATCAGATAGAAAAAGGAATGATTATAACTGTAATATACTTTGATAATGGAGACTACATAAAAAAAACAGGAGTAGTATCAAAAATACGATTAGAAGAACGATATATACAAATTATAAAAACAAAAATACTACTTAAGAATATTGTGGATATTGAAAATGATTTATTAGAAAATGTAACCTACTATAATTTTTGATGCGAAAAATCTGTAATTTATCAAGAATGAGAGATTATCAAATGAAGAAAAGAACTAAAAATAGAATTTATTCATCTAACCTCCAAAAAAATAATAGACAATCAACTAATATAAACTGTTCGAATTAATCACGATTTTTTTTGTTTTATTCTCTTTTATACAAATATATTTGCTTTTCACAAAATAGTCCATCATAATTTTTTTATTTATAAATGGAGGAAATTATATGAACAAAGAAAAGCTGATTGAAAAATATTTTAAAGACTGTATTTTGCGAAAAAGATTAAATGAGAAGACTATAAAAGCATATCGAATAGATTTAGATCAATTTTCAAAATATGTAGATGATAATTTAACGAATCCAGATAAGATTAGCGATTATATTTATTATCTTAATAATGAATATGAAAAACCAAAAACAATAAAAAGGAAAATAGCGAGTGTTAAAGCTTTTTATTCATATTTGGAATATGAAGGTTATATTGATGTATCACCCTTTAGAAAAATCAGGTCAAAAATGAAAGAGCCTTTTATTTTGCCCAAAACAATTTCACCTGATTTGATCCAGAAAGTCATTTCCTATCAGTACAATCTAATCAATAACGCAAAAACAGAATATCAATTAAAACAAAATGTACGAAACACAGCAATTATTGAACTTTTATTGGCAACGGGCATACGCATATCTGAATTAAGCTATATAGAACAAATAAATATTAATTTGAATACAGGAACTTTAAAAATCAATGGGAAAGGTTCAAAAGAAAGGAATCTATATATTAATATTGAACCAGTTATTAACATTTTAAATAGATATGTCACTCTCTATAAAGAAGAGTTAAAAAGTACAGAGTATTTTTTTATTAATAAAGAAGGTCAAAGGTTATCTGAGCAATCTATTAGATACTTTTTATTTAATATTGGAAAACAGTTAGAGTTACCAATAAGACTTACTCCTCATAAATTTAGACATACTTTTGCAACAATGTTATTAGAAGATGATGTTGATATCAGATACATACAAAAAATATTGGGCCATAGTTCTATATCTGTGACTCAAATTTATACTTATGTTACTTCTGCTAAGCAAAAAGAAATAATGCTAGAGCATAATCCAAGAAAACATTTTGTGAGCTGATCAACTGAATGTGGTAAAATAATAAAAAAGTAGGTGTTTTATTTGAAAGGCCAGTATAAAATTGCAATATGTGATGATGATAATGTATTTTGCATGAAAATAGAATCTTACATTTATGAATACTATGGAAAGAATAACGTGAAACTATCCATTTTTTATTCTGGAGAAGAATTTATTAAATCTAAAGATAAATATGACTGTATTTTTCTGGATATTGAAATGATTGATTTAAACGGAATTGAAATTGCTACAATGATTCGTAATTACGATTTAGATACCTATATAATAATAGTCTCTGGATTCCCTAAATATAAAAATGTAGCTTATAGATTGCATGTATTTGATTATTTAGATAAGCCATTAAAGAAAACTACACTATTTAGAACTTTAGATGATATGACAATGCTGTTGAAAAAAAAGCAAAATGTTCAATATGAACATTTTCAAACAAATCAAGGCTTAGTAAAACTCAGAGTAAATGACATTGTCTATTTCGAATATAGTGAACGTAAAATAAACCTTTGCACAAATAACGGACATATTTATCAGTTTTATGACACCATCTATAAATTAGAAGATAAGTTTAAAAAGTACCATTTTATAAGTCCGCATAAAGCTTTTTTAGTCAATGTAGATTATATTCAGAATATCCATTCAAATGATTTGATTTTAGAGAAAGACATTATTATACCTATTTCGAAATTAAAAAGAAAACAGATTAAAGATGCGCTATCAAATAAATATTATCAAAAATCATATAAATTTGTTCAAAATAAATTTAGTGGCGTTTCTTTAAAAGAAGTTAAATGGAACATAAAAGATACTTTAATTTTTACTATAATTGTATTATCTGTTCCTATATTAATTATTATGCTAAACCAAGCTTTTAGTTTCAGCTTTAATGGAACAATTATTTCTGTTTTGATATTAATTTTAAACGTAATTATTCATGAATTTGGCCATAGCACTGCATTGCTCCTATTTGGCAAAAAAGTAGCAAATTACAAATTTAAATTTAAATGGATTTTTCCATCAATCGTATGTGATACAAGCGAAGCATATATGTTACCAAATTATGAGAAAATCATTGTGTTTTATTCAGGTGTTCTTTTCAACATTATTAGTTGTATGATTTTATGGAGATTAAATTACTTGCAAGAATGTATGCCTACGTTAGGATTTATTATATTTAATCTTATTCCAATCCCTTTTTTGGAAACAGATGGATAAAACATTCTTTATTATGGCATTTTAAGAAAATATAAGTATAGGAATTTATCTAAGTCAAAGTGGCATAAATTGTTTTATGTATTATCGATTGTTATATTTATATTCTATATATTTTATGACTTTTGGATCAAAAAGAATTAGGCCTAAATTATTCTTTTGGTTATAAAATTTTGTACAAAAAAGAGAAAGGAGAAACAGAAAGATGGAAGATTATAAAAAAGAATCAAAAGTTTTGGATTCATATTTAGAGGATCTAACAGATCTTGATGAATTGGAAGATCTTGAAAGTCCTGCTGTATTTGCCGGATCTTGGTTTTTAATTGTGTCAAGTTAATATCTTAAAGGTAAGAGAAAGAAATTTAAATTTCTTAATATTAAAACAGTTCTAGGAAACCTGTTTAAATGGACCCTGTAAACAAATATCAAATACGAGCATAAAAGCTTAAAAATGAATTTGTACTACAGGATCCTTTTTGGTGAAATGTTACAAATTAGATATTAAATAATTCAACGTATAATTTTAGAAAGGAGAGTTCATTATGGCTCCGTTAACATTAGATAGTAACCTGTATAATGATTTATCAAATCAATATCAAAACAACAAAGACAATATAACATTGAAAGTGTATAGAGATGCGCTGGAAACGGCAAAAAAATATGATAAAGAGGAAATACAATATGTATTATTTAAACTAAGATACATTAATAGTGATGTGAACTCAGGGGTTGATGAAATAAATCTGAGCATAAATTTTGGTACACGTATATTTAACATTTTAACAGGAAGACAATATAAATTAGCATTTATTTATTCTATTCTGGAAGCAGCATTAGATGATTAGTATTTTTTAATTTATACTTTAAAAGGGTTACTCAGAAATCAATAAATGTTGAAAAGTAAAAATATACTATTAACCTAAATCAGTTCTTTATATAATGAGATTTTTACGAGCAAGAAGTTTTTACAATAATCTATAATTCTTGTATTCCATACATTTTATTGTATGTTCTATGAATCTCATATTCTTGGAATACATTTAATGCTCTTTTCAGTTAGTTTAATTCTAAAAGTTTACTTAAACCAAGAGTAAATTATTTTTAAAGTTGTATAAAACGATCTATCGAATCAAATGATAATCTAAGTTAATCAAAAGTTTAATAATATTTATTTAAGGGTTTAATACAATATAAAAATTATAAAAAATTTCTTGGACTTTAATTAGATTAGGTCACCAGAAGAGTATTTTTTTCGAATTATCAGCACTAATTATTGCGCATAGTTACTCGTTAAGCGTATAATTTTTGTGTATGATAATTTGAAGTTATCAGATGTAGATTATGAGATTATAAATTATGCTAAAAAATAAAGTTGCTTATTTTAACAAAATTATTGAGTTTGTTATTGACAAAATAAATATTTTTCTATTTTTGACGATTTTTATTGTACTCTCTTTTTTCTATTATTATTTTGACTTATTTAAACATTTGTCTTTTATAATGAAACAAGCTACGTTTATTCAAGATATATTTTCTCAATTGTTAATCTTCTTTTGTTCTGTTGCACTGAGTTTTTTATTTAATAGACACCATATAGTCAAATTTAAATATTTTATAAAAACACACTTGTATTCATATTTACTAAAGCAAACAGATTCTTATAATTTTATTAATAGGTTTTATTCATATAATCGAATTCACCAAACAACACAGGATGAAGTATTAGAAATTCTTGTTAATAACCTTGTAAAAAAATCTGTCGAAAGAAAATGCATTTGGATTGAGGGAGAATCTTTTAGTGGTAAAACTTCAATGATTTTACACTTCTTTAGAGATTTAATAGAAATAAATAATTATGAAGAGTTATTCAATGCACTTTCAAACAGAATTTATTATTTTGATTTGGCTAGAGATGATAATAATATACAAAATATTTATTCCAAGCACGTAAATAATTATTACAGTAACTGTCTATTAATATTTGATAATCTACAAAAAATGTCGTATATCGATTTTTATTCTACATTTATACCTATTGTGAAAGAGAATAAAGATTTTGGAATTATAGTTTTAATGCGTACATTAGAAGATGATATAGGTGACTCCTTAAAAATTAAACATATTTTTTCTAATCTTGTCGATGATGATCAACATATAATCATGAACTCCTTGATTGTCAATAATAATTTGCCTCTTAAGGGTCATTATAGTAATGATAGAAAAATGAATAGAATTATTAACTATCATGTAATGTCTATTTCAAATAGTGATTCTAAATTACAAAATTTGTTGTTTAATTTTGGCCGTGGTGAAGATAACGAGTTTGATGAAACTTTCTTAATTATTGTTTTAGCATCCCTATTTACAGGTAGTTTTGATTATAATCTTTTAAAAAAACTAGTTAATGGAAAAAAACAAAAAAATTTAAAAAAACTGATTATTAGATTATTAAAATCAGGGGTCATAACAAAAAGTCCAAATTCAGAGAATTATTATTATTTAAATGAAAATATTGCAGATTATTATTTTTTAAAATTGTCAAATAATGAACAGTATTCTCTTTCTGTAAAAAGAATTTCTGATAAATTATATGAATATTATAATCAAAAAAATAATAAACAATTAAGTTTCTTTTATGGTATTATTAGCGAAAATTATAAGGAAGAATCTCATCAACTATTCAACACAATTGCTATCAATGTAAATTTTAAAGAATTATTAAAAAAATTAGAACTTTTAATATGTTTTCGAAGTAATATTCAGAATGAATACTGTAAAGAATTGGGCATACTTTGCGACCGAACAGGGCGACTTAACAAAGCGAAGAAATTATATTTAAGATGTGATATTAATTCAAATAATGATATTTTTTATAGATTATTACAAATTGATCATAGTTATATAAAGAAAAAGAAAGATTTTAAAATTGAATTTACGAGTACCTACTTATGTATATTAGATGAATACTGGACAATTCATATGGATATGCATCAAGGAATATTTCAACTTAAAAAGATGGAGGAATTAGTTAATAAAACATCAAAACAGATAGAAGATTTAATATCTTATAATTTGTATGATGCATGTCATTTAATGAGAAGAATTTATTTTGATTATTTTAGGATTTATTATTTATCCGGAAATAGTGAATACAATTCTCTTATTTCAGTATGTGATGATATGATGCCTCTCAAATATTTTTTAAAAAATAATCTTAGTGAATTTGAGAACTATTATCAAAAATTTGCAATTGGCTTATTTCTAGGGTATTGCATACTCTATGATATTGTTTTTAGAAAGAAATATATGCAAGACTCAGTTTTTGATAATATTTTATTTCCTTATTTTTCAGACAAGAATGTTAATTCATTTTATGATACTGATGATGTAATCAATTTTTCAACAGAAATCTTGTTAAATGTCTGCAATAATTTGTATAATATAGCAGATAAAACGTATATATTTGTGAAATACCATATGTTTTCTATTAAGCTTGGGTTAGATAAGATTAAATCATATAATGAGTATGAGGCTTTTGTTGAAGAATACAGTAATTTCGCAACCAACGAAAAAGTCATTGAATATAAAATATATGCAATTTTGTTAAGAATTAAAATAAATCTAGTAAAACTTTTCGATCCTCAAAATATAGTTGATGATAGTTTTGAAAAAAATGAAGCATTAGAAGAGAATATAAAAAAAGATTTTATTCAAATTAAAGATAGACTGATCGAAATGACATATAATAATAAATATGAAATTTTTAGAGTAGAATTATTAGAATCTTTATTCCAATATTTTATTCAAAAATTAAAACAAATAGATATCAAGGCTTTGATCGAAACAGCCGAAACTAATGGTTATAAAAGGGAATTAGTAATTTTACAGTATATTTCGGAGAGAAATAATTCTTTGAGCTTTAATGATTTAAGAAAAATCTTTAAATTTTATCCATTAGTAACTCAATAGTTTAAATCAATCTCTTTATCTTTAAAATAGAATTTTTTATCTTTTTCTTGCAAGAAGCGAATAACTCTACAAGGATTTCCAACAGCAATTGCATCAGAAGGAATATTTTTAGTAACAACACTTCCGGCTCCAATCACACAGTTATTGCCTATTGTTACTCCTGGAAGAATAACCGTATTGCCTCCAATCCATACGTTATTGCCTATGTTGATATTGATACCAAACTCATAATTAGTGTTTCTAATTATTGGGTCAATTGGATGTGCTGCTGTTAAAATAGATACATTTGGTGCAAGTTTTACATTGTTACCAATTGTTACACTGGCAACGTCTAATATTGTACAATTGTAGTTAGCAAAAAAATCATCTCCAATGTTTATATTATAACCATAATCACAAAAAAAAGGCTGCTTGATACGATAGTTTTCCCCTATATTAGGAATCAATTTTTTTAGTAGACTTTTCTTCCTGGTTTCATCGTTTGGATTACAATTGTTAAATTTAAACATTAATTCATTAGCATGTTTTCGCTCGATTAATAACTCTTCGGAATCAGCCAAATAGAGCTTATTGGTTAGCATTCTTTCTTTTTGGCTCATAATTTAATTCCTCACATTTGCAGATAATGGGACTAATTCGTTAATATATTTTTGTGTTTTGTTTAACAATGTTTCATTAACACTGTCGACATAATATATTTGAGCTATTAAATCAGCAAGTTTTTCTAAGTTATAACTATTTATACCTTGCAAAGTTGCGGCAGATGTTCCCATTCTAATTCCCATACCTAATTCGTAAGGTAATTTTCTATAATTAACTAAAAAATTACAATATTCCATTTTTTTATAAAAAGCAAATGCCGTGTCGTTATTATTAAATTGAATCCAAAGATGATGCGTGTTTTGCTTTGAATTATCACGAATTACAACTGGTATTTTTCTCTTATACAATTCTTCTTCTAAATAAATGCTGTTTTCCAACATTAATTTAGAATATATATTTAAAATCTTTTGTTTTTTTAAAATTTGATTAGCAATAAAAATATTTTCAGCATGAATATTGGAAACATAATCAGATAATGCATTTTGTATTTTTTCCCAAATAACACTGTTATTAGAGCAAACCAAAGCTTGTTGTGGGCCAGGGAAATTTTTGTGTAACGTGGATAAAATTACATCAAATCCCATATCAAAGGGATTTTTAAAATTTTTTTCTATTATATTTGTTAAATATTGAGAAGCATCGAAAATACGAATGCACTTATATTTAATTTTATTCAATAGTTCTGAAAAATCTTCATAATATAGCCCTTCGCTTCGATCAATAAAAATGATTTCAGGTCTTTTCTTATTTATTAGAGAAGCCGTATCTTCTATGTTGATTTGATAGTTTTGATTATCTGGAATAGCTTCGATAACATGATACCCTAATCTTGAAAGTATTTTAGGAGTTGCATAATGACCACCTGCTGAAACAGGTAAAACCATAACAGTATCACCTATTTTTCCTAAGCCCATAAACAAAGTGACATGTGCATGTAGTCCTGATAATAATCTCATAGAAAAATATGTTGACTTCATTGTTTTGTTCCATTGCTTATAAATATTTTGAATTTCATTATTATAATTTTGTCTTCCTGAAAAGCCTATAATAGATTCTTTGATAATTTTATCATTTTTGATTTTGTCAGATATATATAAGCCACGGAGTTTTGAGTAATCTTTATCTATTAATAACTCCGGCATATTTTCAACAGGATTTAATATTAATTGTTTTGTCATAATTCCTCCTATATATGGATAACTTCAAATTATC
>NZ_KI270975.1:0-23072 GCF_000469305.1 Faecalitalea cylindroides ATCC 27803 | reverse complement strand
GATAACTTCAAATTATCCATAATAAAAGAATGAAGAAAAATACTTTTATCATTGAGATAAAGCATAGATTAATATCTTGAACATTATATTTATATATAAATTATTAAGAACTTCTTCAAATTATGTATTACAATGGAAATGAAAAAAATATTATTTTACAATATTCTTTTTAAATTTAAAATATTGTCAAATCATTTCTATAGAAAAGAACAAACACTTTATCTCTCAAACATCATGAGTGCAAACATGCTCGAAGAACTGAAAGTTTGAGGAATGATGGATACTACTGTTTTTCTTATTATAGAAATACTCATATTTTGGAAAAATGTTGTTAGTGAAAACGATAAATCAAATAATGCTTTTGTTATTCAAAAAATAGGTAGGAGTGAAAATATGGCATATGAAATAGGAGGTCGTGCTGATAAATATGGTAATAGATTTGAAAATAATTGGGTGGTATATAAGTTACTAGATATACTTGAAGAAAAAATATTTTGCATAATATTAGAAGCATTGGGAAAAGATGAAACAGGTGTTGATTTATGGGTTGTTGATAAAAATGGAAATAAAGAAGGTCAGCAATGTAAAGGTAGAGATCGGAGTGAAGAGCATTGGACATTTGCTTCTGTTCATGAAAAAGGATTATGGAGCATATGGAAACAGCAATTAGATAGAGAAAAAAATGTTTTTGTTTCTTTAGTTTCACCTTTGAATTTTACATTATTAGAAGACATTACAAATCGAGCAAGAAACAATAATGGAAATCCCAATGATTTTTATAGGATTCAAATAGCTAACGCAGGAAAAAAGACTAAAGACTTGTTCGAAAAAGTATGTGGAGCAGTTGGTGTTGATCCTAATAAAGACGAAGGGATTAGAGAGATTTTTTCTTACTTTAAAAGAATTTATTATCGTCAATTCCCAGACTCTGAATTGAAAACACTATGCTTAAGTAGAATAGAACGGTTATTTTATGGAGATTCTGAAATAGTCTATTCACTATTGCTAAGTTATATTCAGACACAAGACATATACGGGAAAGAAATAACTGTTTATTTGTTAGAAGCATATCTTAAATCAAACAAAATAAGATTCAGAAATTTAGCAAAAGACGAACGTATTTTACCAAAGATTAGAGAATTAAACCAAGAATATAAAAAGTCATTTAATTTATTTTCAAATGGAATGATATACAGAAACGAATCAAAAATTTGTTGGGAGTATATAAAACAGGGAAAATCTGTGATTATCCATGGACAAGCAGGCGCAGGGAAAAGTGGTTGTACTGCAAATATAATAAATTTTTGTGAACAAGAGAGTATACCATATTTGGCAATTAAACTTGATAAACGAATTCCAGTTAATAATACAGAATCATGGAGTAATTCTATGGGATTTCCTGCAACTATTTCTAATTGTATTGATTCTGTAGCAATGAATAAAAATGCAGTACTTATCCTAGATCAGTTAGATGCATTGAGATGGACTCAAGCACACTCAGGGATAGCATTAACAGTTTGTATGCAATTGATTCGTGAGTTAAAAGCGATAAATTATGACCGAGAACATAAGATATCTTTGGTATTCGTATGCCGTAGCTACGATCTGGAAAATGATTCTGGAATCAAAAGTTTGTTTGAAGGAGACGATGAAAATAAATGGAAAAAAGTACCTGTTAATCTTTTAAATGAGATGGAAATAAGACAGGTGGTTGGTTCGATTTATGATAATCTTTCTAAAAACATTCGTAAATTGTTAAGTGTTGCTAGTAATCTTTATATATGGGAAAAGTTAGATGGAACACAAAATAATGAAAAAATCGAAGCAACATATCAATTAGTAAAAGAATGGTGGAATCAAATTGTTAGAAAGGCTGCATCAAATAATCTTGAAACTAGTGAAATTGAAAGAATTAAAGAAAACATGGTTTCATTCTGTGACAATAAAGGTCGTATTACTGTGCCAATTATACATTTAAAAATGCCATTCGATTATAAAACATTTCTTATTTCAGATGGGTTTCTTATTGAATGTAATGATTCTGTATCATTTTCTCATCAATCAATATTAGATTGTTTTCTTGCTGAACAAATGATTCAGAAATATTATGAAGATAAAAAGTTAAAAGATATAATTGGAGATATATATAGGCAGACACCAGGAAGACGATATCAAGTCCAGATATTTTTACAACAGATGGCAGAAATTTCAGAAGAAGACTTTTTAGGAATTGGAAAAGAATTGATAAATCAAATAGATATACGATATAGCTTTAAATATGTTTTTTTTGAAGTACTATCTCAAATCGATTCACCAAATTCCCTCACACAAGAAATCGTTTTGTCTCTCTTAGAAAGAGAAGAATGGAGAAAACCTGTGATTAACACCGTAATAAGAGGGCATAAAGTTTATGTTACACGTTTGATTGAAAATGGTATTTTGGATGAATGGATGAACAATGGGGACCATGATATGGTTATAGATTTATGTGCATCTTTAGCTCCTGGTTATAACGATGAAGTAGTTGCGTTTATAGAAAAATATGCTTTGAAAGATGATGGGGATAAAAATTGGATTACTTGTTTTTACAGAGACATTAATGAAGGGTCTGAAAACTTCTTTGAATTAAGATTGAAATTTTATGAGAAGCATCCTGAATTGTTTAGAGATTATGTCGATTTGAAGAATATGCTGTTGCATTGTGAAATACGTACAATCAAAATTCTTGCTTTGATGCTTGATATTAAAACCAAGAAAAATGAAGGAACCATATATAAATATGAGGATGAATTGTTTTTGGGTGATACCGAATTTTTTGTCCATAACTATATGGCCATATTAGATATACTAATTCCTTATTTGCCAAAAAATAATTATGATTACCAATATAGTTCATGGTCCGGTCGATATTATGGGCAAAGGAATTTGGAAAGAACATGCATTTCGATAATAAAAGCAGCTAATAGAAAATTTGTAGAAATAGAACCTGAAAAATTCTTAAATTATTATGACTTTTGTTTTGGTAGAGGGAATTCTCTTTATAATGAGATAATTCTTGATGCTTTCCAGTACTTTGGTGATGAGTATGCAGACTATATTTTGGATTATTTTCAGACAGATTTATATAAAAATTGCTTTGAGGAATCAAGCGGCAATGGTCATAAGTTGTTTTATGCGAAAAGAATAGTTAAGAAGTTTTCTGAAACATGCAGTGAAAATGTTCTTAGAAACTTTGTGGATAATGTAATTCATTATATTTCACCTAAAGCAAAAGATTTATTAAGAAGAAGAATAAAACAAAATCATGAACAGAAAATAAATGGCAATCCAAGAGTATATTGGGATTTCTGGGGTAATTTTCAATATGAAATTCTCTCATCCATAAGCAAGAAGAGACGAACTACACAAGTTAACCAGTTGCTTGTAGTATTAAATCGTAAATTTGATGGAAAGGAAAGTATTTACGATTATTCAAATAACGCTAGTATTGGCAGTGTTGTTTCACCCGTCTCAATGAAAAAACTAACAGCGAAAAATTGGATGGAAATAATAAAAAATCCGAAAATTAAAGATATGAGAAAAACAATCTGGAAGTTAGATAAAGGATTATGCATTGAAAGTTCATTAGAAGAATTTGTTAGTAGCTTTAGAACATTCGCTGCAGAGGATCCAATTGAAATTACTGATTTATTTTTAGATGAAGAAAATGATATTATAGACTGTTTTATTGATGCTTTGTTTTTTGGAATAACTTTTAGTAATAAAATTGGGGAGATATCTAGTGATAAAATTGAAAATCTTACCAGAAAATTTGGATATGAGCATAGACCAAGTCGTGCTACATATATATGTGAAATTGTTGAAAAAAAGTCAGGGGATAAATGGTCTGATTATATGCTTGACTGTATAAAGGATATCGCATTACAACATATAATTCCAGATTTAGATAATGATGTCATTACTAGTAGAGAGGATAAAAAAGCTGAAACAGTAGAAATGATTGAAGGTAATGCATTGAATTGTACGAGAGGACACGCAATTAGTGCAATAGCTGAGTTGTTAAGGCAGAATCCAGACTATTTTCTTAGGTTTAAGAGTTGCATCGCTGAGTTAACAATAGATGTAAATCCTATTATTAACTATGCTGTACTACAAGCACTGTATCCAGCTTATAATATTGAAAAAAAGTGGGCAGTTGAAAGAATAATGCAATTATTTGAAAAAAATTATAAGTTGATTGGATCCCCCCGTAGTCGCTGGATCTTTTGTCGTTGCTATTCTGATTATAAAAAAATAATTATTGAAGCTATTAATAAAGCAATGAAAACAAAAGATAAGAGATTGCTTCGAGTGTCTGGACATTCAATATCAGAATTATATATGATCTATGATGAATTTGATGACATTTTAGAGAGATATATACACGCTGAAAAACTCTTACGGCAAGCTATACTAGAAATGATAATTATATATTTTGGATTGAACAAATATAAAATTAAGGCTAAAAGAATTTTAATGAAAATAATTGAAATTGAAAATGACTTGGATAATGATTTTCTTTGGGCTAGGTTGTTTAGAAATGAAATTCTTGATGCTAAAGACGACTCCGATTTAATTAAAAAAATTCTATATTCTAAATTAAATAAAAATGTTTTAATGTATTTTTCTGATTTTATCAGAAAGCAGGGAAATTTAAAAGACTATTCTGATTTGATTATTGAATCTGGAGTCTCAATTTTTGGTGAAAATCAAAAAAATCCAAAGCAATTATGGGGACAAGAAGTCGAAATATCAAAATTAATAATTGGTTTATATGATATTACATCTGTATCAAGTTTGGAGAAAGATAAGAGTATAGCGTATAAATGTCTGGATATTTGGGATAAAATGTATGAGTGTAATGTTGGAGTAGCTAGAATGTTTGCTAATCAAATGATGTGTGTATAAGATATATCCTCTCGATTAGATGACAAAAAAAGTATTATATTCGAAAGAATATTTGATTTTCTCTTGCCCATAATCAGACTAATTTGCTGGTATTGCGAATTCAACACCATGACAGATAGAGATAAATTGACTGAGCGTATAGGTTACTGTATGCCAGTCTTTTTTTGCTTCTGCAAAAGAGTTGGTCTTGCCATCTAAGTTTCCCTCTTGAATCGTTATATTTGTACCATCCCATCCGATAACGATACCTACATGATTAAGTCCAATACAGGAAAATATGGCTCCTACTGCAGGAGTTTTGGATAACTTGAATTTATCCGGATGAGAACGTACCAGTTGTTTTGCACAATCCCAACCGTTACCAGTAAATCCAGGACTATAACCATGAATTTCATAAAATCTTCCCCAGGCAAACCATGTACATTGACCATACAATCCAACTCGACTATAAGGATTATTGCTTCCCCAAGCCTCAGTATTATTGAAGTTAGGTTGTTCACGATAATTTCCAAAACCAAGCCCTACATATCGCATGACATGTTCTACATAATTGGGATCACCATAGGTATCCCAACCTAGTTCAGCTTTTTTTTGATCAGAGAATACTTTTGCGTTTGCTTTGGAATACCCACCAAAGTTAGTGATCGCCCATTGAATATATCCATTTCCATAATTGTAACCTTGTAGAGCCAATGATATATGATCATTATCAAAAATATCTTTGACTCCTGCTTGTTTGAAACAATCAGATAAATAGTGAATACCTACTTCAATGGAGTATTCAGGTTCTTCTATTCCATTTGGTTTTTGTGGATATTTTGTATTATATGGACATTCAGAAGCTTGCATAGGATCTGTACCTTTTCCTCCACTCTCTTGCATCATTACTGCAGAAATAATAGGAACATAATCTTCCATATCATATTGCTTGGCATATTTCTCGATTGTTTCTTGATAGGCGATGACTTCTGGACTTAATGGTTCATAGATGCTACCAACAGTTGAATTATCTGATAACGCCGCAAATACACCTATAAATAATGTAATGACCAGTAATAAGATCAATGCAGTACCTAAAGATAAAAGTCTATTGATAGATAAAACGGATTTCTTGATAAATTGAAAGCTTGCTTTAAGACCGGAAGTTATTTTCGAGCGAATCGTTTTGGTAGAATGTAGTGTTTGATTATTCAGTTTCTTTTTTAATAGGAGTCGATTTCTAGATAATTTTTCTGATGGAAATTTAATTGGTTCATTTTTATGAGAGATAATCCTACTTCTAATGGAATGCAGTTGCTTTTGCTGATTAACTTGTGTTTCTCTTTTGATGATGCTTTGCTTGATTGGCTTTTGCTGAACAGAAACAACATTGTCTTTATTTATACTATTTGATAAAGTTTTTTCATTTGAAGATAGAACATATTTTTTCTTAAGTGATGTTGTTTGTTCCATCTTCTTTTTGATCTTTGATTTAGCTTTTGATTCTTTGAACTGTTGTTTAAGTTTAGATGTTGAACGATATGCAGTGGATTTTTCCATAGAAACGATCTTATTGATCGCGTAGTTTTCTTGCTTTTGATTGCTGTTATCTACTTCATTACCTGATGATTGTTTTATAGAGTCTATTTTGTTCTTTAGACCAATATTTTTGATATTACAGTGTAGTTTTTCATCTGTGTTTTTCTGTTTTAAATGAGAATCTATGTTTTTGATCTTGAGGTTACTAGACATAAAAAAGTAAGAGGTCTATTTGATAAGACCTCTTTTTCGTTGTTCCTCTAGATCAGAAGGTTTTGTAGAATTGATAATATATAACATAGATTCTAGATCAATAAGCATTCTAAATGGAACGAGCGTTGATCCAAATTTTATCAGACCTCTACCACTTTCGACATCTTTAAAGTATTGCATTTGTTCTGGAGAAATTTCTAATAGTTTACATAGTTCTTCAGCATCATTTGCAGCTTGATTTAACATGATAAAAAACTGTGTATTGGCAAAGATAGATCGTGACTCTTCATCTTGTAATAGATACTCAACATTTTGTGTAATTGCAGTTGGATACGCATTTCTTTTTCTGAATTGTCTCCAAGCTGAATTGAAGAATGTTGCACTTTCTGGATTTGAATATACAACATGGAATTCATCGATATAAACATGTGTTCTCTTTCCATTTTTCCAGTTCTCATTTACTCGGTTAATGATTTGGTCTGTGATAACGAGAAGTCCCATTGTTTTTAGATTTTTATCTAATTTCTGGATGTTAAATGAAATGATTCGATTTTTAGTGTTCACATTTGTATGATGAGCAAATAAGTTCATAGAACCTAAAGTAAAAAGCTCCATCTTTAAAGCTAATGTTCTCGCTTGCGATTCAGGTTGATTCAATAGCTCTTCTCTAAGATCAACAAGGGTAGGCATGACTCCAGTTTCTTCGTATTTTTGGTAAACAATGCTGATGCAACGATCAAGGATACTTCGTTCTTCTAGGGAAACAGTACCTCTGTTGACACTTTCAATCAAAGATAAGATAAACTGTGCTTTATCCTTATAGGAATCTCCTGAATCTCCGTAACCTAGCGTGATATCCATGGCATTGATATGATCTTTACCACCTGCATAGATTTCAATGACCTCTCCACCAAAGTGATCCATGATGACATCATACTCTCCTTCAGGATCGCAGATAATGATATCATCGTCACTGGATGCCATTGTGGCTTCGATTTCATGTTTGACCAGAAACGATTTTCCTGAACCAGGGACTCCCAGAACAAGAGTGTTTGGATTTTTCAATTTTTCCTTATTACAGATGATCATGTTATTTGTTATTGTATTTTGACCATAATAGATACCACCTTTATCCATGATTTCTTGGGCACGGAAAGGAGTAAGGGTTGCTAAGGCTTCTGTTAGCATTGTACGAACCATATACTGTAATCGATTGACACCAAACGGAATGGTCGTAACAAGAGCATCTAGCTGTCTGCTTGGTAAGAAGATTGTGCTTAGATCAACAAGAATCGCACGAGCTGAATCTTTTAAAATAGCTGTATCTGCATCAAGTTCCTTCTTAGTATCGGCAAGATGTACTACTGTCATATTGGCAAGCATCATTCTTTCATCTCTGGAAGTGAGATCATTCATCATTTCTTCTATTTCTTTTTTTCTTGTGACAAGTTCATATGGTGGATTTGCCGCAAAGTTATTGTTGGCAATTTGCTTTTGAGAAAATGTAGCGATATTTGTATCCACACCTAACATCTTGTTGTTTGCCTCCAACATAGCTTCATCGGTAGGAATCGTATAGAAGTCAATGCTGAACATCATGTTTTTATTAAGAGAGCATAGGTTTAGAAGAAATTCGACATCAAGGTATTGAGGGAGCTTGGAGAAGTATAGTGCACGACCATATTTTTCGTTGATATTGAAATAGCCATTGTTAAATTTTAAATGTTTAGGGCAGATATCATCTTTAAAGGAATGACCATGCCTTGCAGAAGATTTTATATCAAAATTAAAGAAATCTTCTTCGCCAGGACGATAGAAATCGTGAAATATCTTTAATCTTTCGTTTAGCGAAAGTTCAATAAGCTGTGAACCAAGACGCTTAAAATGAGAACTCATTTCGTTATATAAACGCCCAAAGTAGGAACGTGCTTCTTCGATATCCTTTTTGAAACAAGTGATGGTGATATATTTTTCCTGAATGATATTTGAACAGTTTTCCATGTTCTTGATCAACATTTGATTATATTCTTCAATAAATGCATCGAAGCGAGGATCCTCTTTTTTCTTTAAAAGGATATCTTCTTTAAATTTTGCAAAATCGATCTTTCGATTGTTGATTGTAATCTTTACCATGACACTGGAATCAAAGGAATTCAACAATTCTTTATACATCTTGAGGATAAATTCCTTGCTATCATCACTGGCAATAGAGAAATTGATATCTAAAAAACGATAGGTCTTACTAAAACGATTCTTCATACGAAAAATACCGTCAGAATAGACGGTATCAACAGGAATCGTATCTTGAATGGATCTTGAAATCTTGATTTTTTCTTTATTTTGCCTTTGCATCTTTAATTGACTTTTTATCATTGTATTTCATGGACTCCTTTCTTATTATTTCTATTCTTTTCTTTGTTAGTTCATAAAAATAGTTATAAGGTACATATTCAAGAGGGTTAAAATAAAGCAGGATAGATCGAAACAGGTCAATCAAAAACCGTTCAAATGTCATTCCTTGGATGGTGATAAATCCGATAGCAGCAAATGGTAAAGCACCAATCATACATACCCAACTAGTTAATTCCATGCCTAGTTTATCAATGAAAGTAAAATACAGAAAAATTGCAATTCCACAAGCAAAAGCTGAAAATATAAACTGACGCATGGATAATCCAAAGAATATGCTCTCTTTAAAATCTCGTATTTCTTTATTAATCTTTAGTTGCATTATTATCCTCCTTCTTATCTGAGATAGGACTTGTAGAAATGTAAAGTATGTTTTGTTTTGGAATTAATGCTTTTTGACCATTGGTAAGATTAGTACAAAGAAATTTACTTTTACCGTCTTGGAATTCATATAAAATGGTTTGATGTATTGGGATAAATTTTCTTTCATTAGCGATTAAAATAGACCCATTACTTAGAAAAATACTGACTTGTTGATCATTATTCATTTTGTTCTCCTTTCGTTAATACTTACAATCCCATCATGTCCTTGACGACACGATCACTCATCTTTACAGTTCCTACTAAGATCAGCATATTGAAGATGATTTCTCCAATGTAGCTCCAAACCATGCTGACAGCACTTGCATCTGGATCAATGACAGGTGGGCTTCCTGCAAATTGTGAAAAGATGATACAGGATAGTACTATGATTGCTCCTTCCATACATACGCCAGCATAGGATTTTAAGAATGCGTAACAAACATTTTGTGTGGATTCGCTGGCAGCTGCTGATAGAGGGATAGGTGAAATCGCTGTATATAAATAGAGTTTGAAGAATCGACCATAGACTGTAAGAATCATTATGAATGATAAAATGGTAATGAAGATACTGCCTAGTAGCGTAACAGCCCATAAAGGAATGCTTTCAAGAAAACCTACATCCTCGATTGCGGATACAATCACATCCGGAAGGACGGTTTCTGAAGCAGTACCAATACCAACTGTTTCCATAATCGTAGAAGTAATGCCATGAACGATATCAAATATCGCTAACATGAAATCCATTCCATAGACAACAAGAGCACGTGCAATGATAAACCTTAGAAAGATCTTAAAAGCTTGTTCGGGTCTTTTGATATCCTGATAACTCGTACATGTCTTGACGAGTCCAAATACAAAAAATAATACAAGCAAAGCTAAGCCAATGGCAATCAGAGCTTCGTGGATCTTCACGATGATATCCCAGATTCCACCACCTTTGAATTCCTGTGGAGACTGGGTGAGAAGTTGCCATATTTCAGCAAGCTTCTCATTCCATGTCTGTAAAGCATTTTGTAGGTTGTCTAATATGCCATCCATAGATCACACCTCCTTTATTAGTAAAAGCTATTATCCACCTACGATAAGATTCAAAATTTCTTTTGCAAAAGTAATGATGACACCACCTGCTAGGGTCAAGAATCCATTAGCACGTTGGCTAGGATCATGGCTCTTTAATGAAAGACCAATCTGTACGACACCAAAACCAAGCAAGATCATACCGATAGCACGGATCAAGCTGAAGATAAAGTCGCTTAGATTGTTGACGACTGAAATAGGATCACCCGCAGCAAATACAGGTGTAAATCCAAAATTGAACGTTAATACCAAGGCAATATAGATTGCTAATTTTGTTTTTATTTTCTTATTAATTTTCATGTTTATTTTTTCTCCTTTTTCTTTTCTAATTGATTAAAGTATTCTTCCATATCTTCATCACTGAGCAATTCATAATCATTGTCGCTGATAATGATATCTTGCCAATTATCAATAAGACCATGAATCTTACCATGTTGATAAGCTTGTCCATTGCCATCTTTCGTGTAGGCCACATTAGGATGTTTTAAAATGTTATATTTCTTGTCCAAGATAGGCAGTTCCCCTCGAATAAAGAGAAGGGCATAGTCATTGTCTAATAGACGAACCTCATCCGCAGTGAGTAGTTCTCGCCCTGCCTGTTGATAATTTGTAGAATAGTTTCCATTTCTACCACTCGATTTACCATAGGTGTTCGTATCTAAGGTTTCTTTTCCTAGATATTCGCTCATGAATTTGTGTGTCGATTGTTCATTTCCACCAAGGTAATAAAGTTCATCACAGTTACCAACGATCGATTCCCAAGCATCTTTATAGAGTGCTTTGATCTGAGCTAAATTCTGTATGATGATAGAAACGAAAATTCGTCTAGAACGCATGGTCGCAAGAAGCTTGTCAAATTCATCAGGTAAGGCAACATTGGCAAATTCGTCCATCATAAAATGAACAGGAATAGGCAATTCTCCATGATGAATGATATCTGCACTGTAGTAGAGCATTTGGAATAACTGTGTATATAACATTCCAATCAAGAAGTTGAATGTAGAATCATTATCCGGAATAACAGCAAATAGAGCTGTTTTTCTTTCACCCATTTTTTCAAGTTCGAGTTCATCATAATGAGTAAGAGAAGCAATCGATTCTAGATTAAAAGCTGCAAGTCGTACACCTACAGAAATCAAGATTGATTTTGCGGTCTTACCTGCAGCTTGTTTATAGATCTTATATTGTTTTAATGCTAAACTCTCTGGTTTGTCTTTTTCCAGTTCAATAAACAGTTGATCCAATGGACTAATATAGTCCTCATCATCTTCTTTTGGCTCAGCAGCTACGATCATTTCCATGACCATTGAAAAGTTTTGCTCTTCTTTCGGAGCTTCATTGATGAGATAAAGACAGAGTGCTTCTAATAATGCTGTTTCACTCTTTTCCCAAAATGGGTCATTCGATTGGGCACCTTTTGGAGTCGTATTGCGAATAAGATTAGTAATCAGCTTTAATACATCTTTATCATCCTGAATATAGGCGAATGGATTATATCCATGTGATTTGCTCATATCGATCAGATCGATAACACGGATCACATAACCTTCCTTTTCAAGAAGATTTCCAGTATCCCGTAAGAGCTCTCCTTTTGGATCAAGACAAACAAAACTTGTATTGCATTGTAGGATGTTTGGTTTTGCATAAAACCTTGTCTTACCAGCACCACTTCCACCAATAACGAGAGTATTTAGATTTCTACGGTGCTTTTTTCCATCTAATCCAATACGCACATTTTGTGACAGGATCTTATTTTTTGAATACGTTTTATCGGCATATTTTTTGTTGACCTTAAAAGCAGATCCCCACTTGGCAGAACCATATTCTTCCTGTCTTCGATAATTACGAAGTGTGGAAAAATAGATTCCGATGCCCATACCGTAGATAAGCAAGAAGATAAAGATCGTTTTTAATGTGTTTTTGCACAGCGTGATATGAAAAGGATGATTGATAGCTTCTGTGAGATATGGCAAAGCTTCAATCAAACCATTATTTATATATGGGGCAATAAGTAGGGCAAGCCATACAACAGGAATCGTAAAGATTCCGAGTATGATCAAAATATCTTTATTATCGTTCCTCATATCCTCGCTTGCATTTTACTGGTGAAGCATCGCAAGCTTTGAGGATAAGATCATCAATAAAGTCATACTTCTTGTTCTCTTGAATTTGTCTATCTTTTAATAATGTCAATGACTTGATGATGATACGACGTTCCATGTCGTAAACCTTGATGGAATAAATGGGTTCTTTGCTCATCGTGCGTGATCACCAACTTCTTTATTCTTTTGTTTTGTTTGTTCTTGCTGTGCATATAAGCCTTGCTCTACTCGGTTAGAAATCTTTGAGAAAACTTTTCTCATTTGTTCAAACTCTCTTTTTATCTCTTTTGGTTCTTTTGAAAAGAAGTGCTCATTACAATCATTCAAGAATAGCGTATTGCGATTCTCTAATCCAAATTTGTTGAAGATCATATAAGCACAGCTTTCGGATAAGAACATGGTTTGTTGTCTATCTCTATCTTTGTTGCTAAATTCCACTACACAATATTCACGAATTAATCCATGCAGTAATTCCGCTTGTGTTTGTCCTGCTTTGACGTAGATCTTGTTTGATTCCGGATCAAAATATACCTTGCTTGGTAACTTCGAGTCATCTGTAACAACTTCTGGTTGAACATCAGCACGATAAAGAAGAGCACTTACAAGTTCAGATGTTTCATAAGTTGCTGGTGTTGGAGGATTATTCAGTCCACTGATCTGTGAAATATCGAAAACATATTTTGGATTGTAGCTGATTTTTCGATTTCCATTTTTAGTCACATATTCATTGCCCGGTTCAAGGATCTGAATTCCTTTTTCACCTTTCTTGATATATTTTTGTTCTTCACGCCAATGCACGATGTCCTTTAATAAAGTTGCTTTTGGATTTTGTTTCATGACCAATAGTGTATTTGTTGGTGTATATCCTAGGCGTGATTGTAAATCTAGATAGATCTTGTACTGCTGTGAACTTTCAACAGCTTTCTCCACTTGATCATTCGCCATATCAAATAGTGCTTTTCTTCTTTCTTGCATCATTTTCGCAAAATCTGCTTTTGACATTCTATTTTCTTCGTTCATCTTATCTTACCTTACCTTTCTTTGCTGAACTCTTTTGTTTTGATCTTGTTGGTTGTTTTGAATGATATCTTTGTTCGTTTTTCTTTTTATATTTTTTTAGCTTTTCACGAACAGAAGGTCGAATATCTTCCTTATCTTTTATTCTCTTTGAGAAACGCTCGGACTGATTTTCTTTGTTCTTTTCTGTCCGAGCGAGGGTGGGGTTTATTTCTTGTTCCTTCTTTTTTGTTTCTGGTTCTTTTGTAGAAGCCATCAGTGTTTTAACTAACTCATCATGATCTTTTTCATTAAGAAGGGGAATATCCATCAATGGATCTTGACGTTCATTCATGATAGATTCTCGTATTGCTTTGGCATCGATGGTTGCTAGTTCAAATTTATCAACGATACGACTGATCTTTGAAGCATCTTCGGCACGAACCATGATGTCACATATACCATCGGTGTTGTTCTTTTCTTTTAGAACGGAATAAAGAACACCATATCGTTTTGCTTCTTCGCAGAATTTTTTAAGATCGCTATGTCTGATGGCAAATACTTTCAACTCTTTTCCTGACTTCAACATTGAATCAAGTCGAGTTTTTCCTTTGACTTTTTTCTTGTCGGTGATGATGGCATAAAGAGTTGCTGCAAGAGAACGGGAAATACCTCCACCTGCCTTCATTGCAATCTCAGCCGCGACTTCAATACCTTGTAGGGTCATCCTTGTCATTTGATCGGCTGTTTCTCCACCTGTTGTCATTTTGGTTTTCCTCCTTTTCTGATTCTTTGATTTGTTTCATCTTATCTTCCATGATCTTGGAACGTTTCTTTATCCTCTCATAGAGCACCACCTCCTTTCGTAACGATTTGATTTTATTAGTAAGAGAATCAATTTGTTGTTGCAAGTTATCTTTTGTTTCAATGTCATGACATCGTTTGACTTTGTTGTATAAACAGCGTCGTTGTTTTTCCATATCCAGTTTTGAGGATTGTGTTTGTTTTTCTTGCATAAAAAAATCTTCATAGGTGTTGATGTGTTTCTTACCCATGAAGGTTACTTCCTCTGTAATCTGATCGAGCTTTAATAGATCACGCTTGATCAATGGATGGATTCTTTGTCTGGTCGAATGTTTTGGTAATACACCTAGAAGATATAAATAGCGAAAATATAATGCTCGAAATCCTGTGATCTTCTTCGTGTTCTTGAGATTTCCTTTTAGGATGATCTTGTTAATGTGTCTTGGTTCTTCAAAATGAGCAGGTTTCTTTTGATAGATTCTTATCAGGATATTTTCCATTTCATAAGATCCATCTTTTGTAAGGTTTTGAAGTCTAAAAGCACGCTTGCTATCTTTATGTTTAAGGGATATATATTTCTTTCCGAATCGTAATGTATATCCCATTTCTTCAAGAATCTTAAAAAACTCTTTTTTGCTTCTTGCTCTAGCAATCGCTTCTTCAACATCTCGTCTAACTAATTCTCTTTCTGACAGCTTTTTTTCTTTGAGACATTTCCATTCTGAATAATGAAGAGATTTGTCTTGTGGGTTTTCAATAACGGATAAATAATATTTTTTACATAGTTGATCGGATACTTCACGAAGACGATAGTAATTATGTCGGTTATCGTAGTAACGTTTTCCATCTTTGAAGGAAACAGAATTGATAACAAAATGATTGTGGTAATGTGCCTTATCTAAATGTGTAGCAACAAGTACCTCGAAGCGATCGCCCCACATATGATTAGCGAGTTCGATTCCAATTTGATGAGCCAACTCTGCATCTACTTCTCCAGGATCAAAAGATTGGATCGCATGAAAGGCGAGTATACCATCCATTTTATTAAAAGCTTTTTTTGTAAGCATCATATCCTCAAGAGCTGTTGCATAAGAGCAGTTGATTCCACTCACATAAAGTTGTTTTTCCGTCTTTAGATCATTGGTCGTATAGGAAATAGTTTGTCCCAATCCATTGTAGTGGTAATCCATATCAGATTTGTTTTCTGTCTTTTCTGGATTGGACGCATAATCGATCAAACGCTCAAGACGAGAGTTGACATCCCATATCTTAGTTGTTGCCATCTTCGACCTTTATAGGGAGAAGGACAGCAGAACGAATCTCAAGTATTTTTTGATTCAGTTCATCTTGACACTGTTTGAACTTTACTTCATCAATACTTCCTGTACGATGAGCAACGACACAGATTTGGTTGATATTATTGCCAATGATTCTAAGTTGTTTGATCATGTCATAAAAATCTTTCTTAGGTCTAGGTTGGGGAATGCGGTTGTTGATCAGAAAAAGCAAGTAAGCTTGTTTAGTCATCCCGCATCGCTCAACTGATTCTAAGAACTTCTTATATTCATGATCGTTCATCGCAACTTCAACACGATGCGTTCGTTTTCGATTTCTCATAGAGTTACACCTCCTTTAAATGTGCAGGGTCTTAGGGATTTTCCCTAACAAGCGAATTTGTCCGGACAAATTCAGTGCTTGCTAGACATCGTAGACACTCTAAGAGTGTTCATCTTCCTTTAATTCTTTATACGATTATAGAATTGTTGAAATAGGTAAAAGGAAATTCTTGTACTTTATGCATAAGAAAAGCAGGAAGTCCATTTATGGTTTTCCTGCTTTTTTTTGTTTCTTTATAAGTAAAACTTATTTAATTGTTGTTAATGCGTTTTACAAATTAGAATTTATCTCATACATGTTTTAATAAATTTTATTGGTACATTCATACGTTTTGCAACCTCTTCTGGTGTCATTCCACTATCTAAGAAACGTTTGCATACTATCTTCATATTTTCTCCTACTTCAATAATATGCTTATCTGGATCATAGAAGCGTACTACACGCTGTCCCCACGAATGTTCCATAATTGGGTGGACATATTCAACATCACATTGTTTTAGTCTATCAGCAAATTCATCAAAATTATCTTCTTCAAAGTATATTTCAAAGTTATTGCCGCCAAAAGAAATATTGCTTTTCTGGATAAAGTCTTTATATGTTTCTACTGTCTGCAAAGCCAAACCTCCTGTTAAAGTTTTGTTTGCTCCAAAATCCATAATCACATGAAGTCCAAAGACTTTTTTATAAAACTCAACTGATTTGTCAATGTCTGTTACCACCAACATAGGATTTTTTAATTTCATTTTTCTTACCTCCACTTCTTACAATTTAATATTTTTTATATTATACTACGATTTTGTGTAGCATTATATTTTATCTGTTCGTTAGATACTGTGGATACTCTCGGAGTGGTCATTTGCCTTTTCTTCTTTTATAGGCTTATAGAATTGATCAATCGCTGATTGAAGCTTATCCTGTTCTTTTTGGAATGCGTAAAGCTGCTTAAGATTTGCGTCGATTTCCGATAACTCTTGTGCAATTTTTTCTTTCTTTTTCATTTTTATCTGTTTCTGAATTTCTAATTTATTGATTGATTTTCTTATTCTTGAATCCATTTTTTGTCACTTCCTTTCAAATTTATCTCTAAAAAGAGAGATGGTTACAGTGTATATATTCATAAAAGGTAGCTCCTTTCGATATTGTGTCAATGAAAAAAAGAGCAACTGTTTTAGTTACTCTTTTTAAATTTAGTTTGAATTTATTTTATTTTCTACAAACTTCTATTTAGAAGTATTAAATATATCTTTAACCAATTTTGCTAATGGTTTCTTCTGATCATATTCTAAATTAAATGAATATCCGAATAGCAAATCATTTATTTCCTCGTCTTCCATTTTATAAGCCACTAATTTTGTTATACTATCTCTAAAATTAGCATTATCATATATACGTTTTCTAGCTATTAAATTAGAAATAAATTCGTTATGACTCTGATATACTTCTTCAATATGAAATAATTTGAGATCTTCTTCTGTTTCAAAATGCTTATCCTTAGAAACATTTTTTATTTGAATCTTAACAGAAGGATAGATATCAGTAATAGGTGAATTAAATTTTATTCCGAATTTAGCGTTATCCTCATAACCGTTGTTAAAAGGATATAGAATTCTTTTTATATGTTGATTTTTGAATCGACTATTACATATCTGACAGCTAGGAATGAAATTATATAAAGATAGAGAGAGAAGCGGAAAATATTTTTTTGGATAAAAATGATCCAAATCTGCAGTACTTCTATCATTAAATCGAGTAATAAATTGTCTTCCACAATATGGACATATATCAATATTTGCAGTGAGCATAATTTGATCCCTCATGTTGTTGTTATATATAAGATTATAGTTTATGATTAAATTGATATCTGCATTTAGTTTACGTAAATCATTGTCAATATTCGAGGCTAATTCTTTTAAATCTTTCATTGTTTCATATTTTTTATGTGGTTTCCGATAAGATGCAATTATTGGATTCATAAATTCTTTGAAATAGTTTTCGATAATATCTTGTTTATCTTGAATATTGAAATATTCTTTTAAATCTTTTAGCTTATATCCATTTGTAGGTTTTATAAAATATATGAAAAGAGTAGTTTTTATATAATTAATGACATTACTATCCATATCGGTAAAATGGGAAATTAACAGATTTTTAATTTTCTCATTATCAATTTTACCGTTAGATTCGAATATTTCTTTTAAATCAAAACTGTTATTCATATAAAGGGTGCTATTTTTTTTCTTAAATGAATTATAATTATTTATAATACAAGGAATTAGTAATTTAGAATAATCTTCCTTAATATTGTCATATAAATTTTTGTCTAGTTTATTCATTTTTTTCTAATAACTCCTTTAAATCTCTCAATTCTTTCTCTTTTATAAGGATTTGTTCTTCGATTTGTTCTTTGGTTTGCATGTTTTTTTCGTGTTCATTAAGCAATTCTAATTTATGATGATATTTATGAATTAAAATTTTTCTTAAATATTCATCACCAACAACTTCGATATTTTTTTTGCTTTCTATAAGGTCGGAAATTGCTTTGGCTTCTTCAATTTGTATAATGATAGACTGAATCTTACCTTGTGCAAAATGACCTACTGAACTAGTTAAAAAGAAAGTATCTTTCATAATATCATAATAATTGCTTGCAAAACCGTATTCTGAATTCACTATTTTTCTTGATTCATTTTTTATTTCAATTTTATAAATGTCTTCTTTTAAAACATCAGATACCATAAAAGGGGAATGAGTTGATATAATGACTTGAAAATAAATATCTTTTTTTTCTCCAAAATTGTTCAAAATTTTGATTAGATTTGATATATATTTTGAAGTCCATTCAGGGTGGAATGTCCTATCAGGTTCATCAAAAATTAGTACTCTATCTTTACAATCATTATCCGATTTAATATCTGATAACATTTTAATTAAAGAACCGAATACTTCTATATATTCATGTTCTCCATTGCTTAAGTTTTTATATTTAATATTGAGAATCTGACTTAATGCGTTTTCTTCTGGCCTACTATAAAAATAATCTAAAACTTTTTGAATTGATATATTATGTTGTGTTAGAGAAATTTCAATCTTTTCTCCATGAATAAAATATGTTTCATCAACATCATTTAAATACTTGGTGAATTCATCTATATCTTTTACATAATCATGAAAATTTTTATCAATCTTGTTCTGTATTTCTTCTTGATAATATAAAGCAATTTTTCGTTCTATATTTATATTCGGATCATATCTACTAATAAAATTTTTAGATTGGATATTTTTTATACTAATTTTTTCACCATAAGCCTCCCATAAACCCAAAGCTAGTCCATAATACAAGCTAGTAATAAATTTGTCTTTTGATTTACAATATTTATCATTATTATAATAATTAAGTTTCTTTTTTGTTTCTTCATTAAATAATATATTGAGGTTTTTATCGAATATCTCTGTGGAAAAAAGATCATGTTTTTTATTTTCAATGATGATTTTTGCTTTTTTTCCAAAATCTTTTTCAAATAATAATTTAGAATAGTTTTTAAACAAATTATAAATATTACTAATATTTGCATTTGTTATTTCTTTTCTAAACAATCTCAAAGTAGTGTCTCTTTCATTGTCGATATTAGAAATAGCGTAATTTTCATGAAATTCAAATTCTGTATTGTTTGAATTAGGCAGTCGTTTATAGTAATAAAAATCTACAAGAGGTATTATACTTCTTTGAGCAAAATTAGTCGGAGATAAGATCTTTTTTTCAAAATCATAGTTTATAAATAAACTGAAATTTAATGAAATACGTAAATTGTTAAGATTTTTTTGGCCAAATAATCTTTGGAAATTATATCCTTCTATATAAAATTCTTCATTAATTGTGTAGAGGGCAAACCAACACCCCAAATCATTATAGTTAAATTTAATTTCGGATGCTTTAATGTTTTTTCTTTTTTCTTTATCTTTCAGATTATAATACTTATTTAGATTTTTAGACATTAAACCTAAAAAATTTAATAATGTCGTTTTCCCAGATCCATTTTTACCAACAATAAGCGAACATTTTTTAACATATTTTCCATAAAAATCTTTGTTTTTATATTCTTTCGCTTTATCAATGTATAGTGTTTTATCTTTATATTTTATTGCATAGTTATGACTAAAACATATATCAATGTTTTTAATCGGAGTGTTATTTTCGCCTACATATAAATATAATAATTCCACTCTCATTTGTAAGTCCTCCAAAAAACAGATATTAATCCCCCTAGCTTAATAGTACTAGGAATATTCATGATTAAATAAACCACTTTTAAAATATTATATCAAGTTACAAACAGGTTTTTAAATGCTAATTTGTTTTGAACTGCGTATTTTTTTGATAAGTAATTTGTTGATGTCTTTACTGTTTTTTGGACTACAATCCTGTATTTCATATTGTTCATGGAGATGATGATAAATGATTTTGGTTGTATCTTTACCAGCTCTGTCATTATCTAAATGAAGTTTTACCGTACGAATATCATTGTTATTTAGAAAATGATCCAAAGCAACTGGAAGGGTAGAATTAGTAATTGATTTTCCAATTAATGTTGCACCATCAATAGAAAGATAATTATCTCTTTGAAATATACTGTCTTTTCTTTTTTCTAAAGTGAGATAGGAAAGAAGATCGATGGCGGATTCAAATACATGTAAGGTTCGTGAATTGTTGTTTTTGATTTGAAAACTGTATCTTTTATCACTTCCTGGAACATCTTTTTTGATAGGTGAATCCGTTTCTCTAAGACAAGCAAATTTAGGAAAATGATTTTCATCACGACCAATAAATACGACAGAATGATCCTTATTTGACTCGTATATGAGATAAGATTGGATACATTCTTTGACGATTTCTTTATCAATCTTTCTTTCGGTGGTTAGATATTTTTCAATAATATTATTATTTTCATAAGCCTGTGGAAGTCGAAAACGATAGATGCTTTTGTCTTGTTGTTTTACTGGAATTGGCTCTTTTGTTTGTATGAGGTCTCTTAGGTAGAGCGCTGCATCTAGAAATTTCATTCCTTCAACATCAATAAAATAACTAAGGGCAGTTCGTCCTCCTTTGCTTTGTGCCCACCAACACCAAAGACCATTTGACATATGAAGGGAACCATGAGTACGCGTTACATAGTCATTTCTTCCTTTTCGAACGAGCTCTTCAGGTGCATAATTTTTAAAATAAGTAAGAAGATCTAGCTCTTTTACTTTAGCTAGATCTTTCTTTGAAATATATCTTTTAGGCATATTCACCACCACTTAAATAACAATCAAACAATAAATGAAGGGCATCCATGAATGAAAAATGCTCGACGTATACGAGATAATCCACGGCGCACTTTCCGGAAAGGTTCTTGCTTTTCCACTTCCATCCTTTCTTATTTATGATCAATCCATCATGAATTGTTGATTTATAAATCCTTCCTTCTTTGATGATGCTGTTGGGTTCAAAATCTTTAAGATAGGTCAAAGAATCTATCTTTTTTAGAATGGTGGTCTGTTCTGGAGTTATATAAAATTTGATTCTTTTCAATGTTTTCGCCTCCTTCATCGTTCTTTACTTTTATCTTTTTCTGTTTCAAATTGGACTTCGTCAAAGCTCATTGCTTCTTTTTCATCTTTATTTCCTATATCCAGTTCCTTGTTTAATTCCGAAAGTCGATTGCTTTTTTCTTGAAGTTCGTCTTCTTTATCAAAAGGACGTTTGACTTCTTCTTTTGCATTTTCAAATTGATTCAGTGTGTTTTTTAAAAGATTTTGTTCGATTTCAAGCTTTTTATATAAACCATTGATCGCATTGTCTAATCGAGTAATATTTCCAAAAACATCACTTCCCAGTTCGACCTTGTGTGCTAGGTTCTTCATCAAAAATATCGCATGCATTTGATAGAAGGAATCATAGGAAGCTAGCATTTTAAATCCTCGATACTCACCGATGTTTTGCTGCGCGGAATCCTGAATCGATTTACAGGTAATCAGCAATGCTTTACCTGCGGTTTCTTTATCTTCATATCGTTTTCCTTTGATCATCATTCCATCAAATTCCGTTACTTCTGGTGTCTCTTTTATATCTTTTTCATAGGAAGCAATACGTTCTTTTAATGCGAAAATCTTGCTTGGATAGTATTTGATGATCTTATCTTCCAGATCATATTTCTCACTGAGATAGTTTGCTTTGGCTAGTTTTAATTTATTGACCTGTATATCAAGATCCATCTTTTCTTTGATCTTTGGATTCCCACTTGCTAGTGCTTTGATCTCTGCATAGCTCAAGGAAGCTTCATCAATATCTTCAGCAGAGCGAACCGGAGATTTGCTTGTCATGATCTGTGAGATGAATTTTTGCTTGTTCTCCACAAGCTGATAGAGATACGCATCAAATGTTTGTTCAGTGACATAGCGATAGATATCGACATCTTTGTTCGTGTTTCCTTGACGAATGATTCTTCCGGCACGTTGTTCCAGATCAGTCGGTCATTTTTTGCGGACAGTTCATACATGCTATCCTTTTCTGTTCTCTGCTCCTGCGTTTGCTCTCGTTTGATTTCTCCCTCCGTATCTTCTTGGCACAAGCAGGACAATACCTTGATGCACCAGAGCCCGGGACATATTCAACGCCGCACACCGTACAATTTTTAGCGGGCATTGCTGCCCACCGTTTTGTAGGTATGATATGTAATTCATCGACAAAGCCGATGAATTTATAGTAAATCTTGATTTCCTGCTTCACTGTTCCGTCTGCCATCTTCTCACGCTCCGAAACAAGTATCTTGTCTATGAGTGCGTTTATAACTGTTGCATCCAGTTCTTTTAAGCCTTGATAATTTCGGATAAGGGCGAGGAAGTCACGGATTCCCCGTGATTTCTCGTAGCTTTCATTAAGAGTTTCCGTCACCTCTTTCAGCCTTGCTTCAATTTCAAGCTGCTCTTTCTGGTATTTCCCCGACATCATCTCAAAATTCCGCTCGGTAATACGCTCCATGACCTTAT
>NZ_KI270974.1:1001-19656 GCF_000469305.1 Faecalitalea cylindroides ATCC 27803 | reverse complement strand
CACATGAAACAGCTGCCAGTACATTTGATACTAAAGATGTCTTAAAGGATGTCACATTCACTTTTGAGCCAGGGAAGATCTATGGCTTATTAGGAAGAAATGGTGCAGGGAAAACAACTTTGTTCAATTGTTTGAATCAAGATATTTCAGTTGATGGTGGAAGGTTTTATCTTGAAGATGAAATGGGCGAACATGATTTACGATTGGAAGATATAGGCTATGTATTATCAACTCCTCAAGTTCCTGAATTTTTAACAGCACGTGAATTTCTAAAATTTTTTATTGAAATTAATAAAGAGAGCCTGCAGGAAGAAAAAGAGATTGATGAATACTTTGATATCGTAAACTTGGAAAAGGAAGACAGGGATCGCTTGTTAAAGGATTTTTCGCATGGTATGAAAAATAAAATGCAGATGTTGATCAATATCATAGCTTCACCCAAAGTTTTATTATTGGATGAACCATTGACTTCTTTAGATGTTGTTGTCGCTGAAGAGATGAAAAATATATTAAGAGATCTAAAGCATGATCGTATCTTGATTTTATCAACACATATCATGGAGCTGGCATTTGATCTTTGCGATGAGATCGTTTTGTTGAGTCAGGGAGAGTTAAGAGCTGTATCTTCAACTTTAGATGAAGAAGAATTAAAAACAGATATCTTACGCATCTTGCAGGAGGAAGATCATGCTTAAATGTTTTTGGATATCATTTCAATTAAAAATGGCATATCGCATTAATTCAATTTTATATGCACTTCGACAAATTCCTCTTGTCAAAAAAGTAATACCTGTAACTTTATATGGGAATACGATTCTAAAAAATATTATTACGTGCATTGCTTTGTTATGGGAATTATTAAGTATATTTATCAATAAGGGTTTGTATGTTTTGGTGTTTGTTTTTGTTCCTGTTTTCTTTATATCCAATGATACAAAAATTTTGATGATCTTAAATATTCTGTTTTTCTTGACGATTGCTGGTGCCATTTCAAACAATACGATGTTTGATCCCACGAAAGATAAATATTACGCCATGATCTTGATGCGTATGGATGCTCGCAAATATACTTTGACTAACTATTTATACAATATGTTTAAGATATTGTTGGGAATGGGAAGCTCCTTGATTTGTTTACGTTTTTTCTTTAATATTCCTCTTTATATATGTATTTTGATACCTGTTTATATTGTTTTTTCTAAAATGATCAGTGCAACTTTTTCTTTATATCAGTTTGAGAAAAAGGGACAGATTCGTAATGAAAATAGCCCTGTATTTAAAGTTTGGGCAGGAATCATTATTTGTTGGATCTTGGCTTATGCAGTTTTATTTTTTCAAACTTTTTTACCTTTCTATGTATATATAGGAGCCATGCTTATTGTATGTATAGTGGGATTGATTTTATCCAGATATGTTTGGAACTATGGAAAATATAAAGAGATGTATCGAATCTTACTGCAGAATACGCCTTTAGATATGCAGGCGATCATGAAAGATGCACAAGCTAAAAATATAACTGATGCAATCAAAATGGATGAAACGATCACTAGTGATAAAACAGGCTATGCATATTTTAATGATTTATTTGTTAAACGTCATAAAAAAATCTTGTGGCGTTATTCCAAGAAATTGAGTTTGATCATCATAGGCGTTGCACTTGTGATTGGAATTGGAGAGCTCTTTTTTGATGAAGTGGGTATGATCGTACAAAAATTTGTGCTTGATTACTTACCATATTTTATCTTTATTTTGTATTCATTTAATTCTTCCAAGTCAGTTGTGCAGGCAATGTTTTACAATTGTGATCACAGCATGTTGACATATTCTTTTTATCGAAGACCAGAAGTAATCTATTCTTTATTCCGTTTGCGATTACGCTCTTTGATTATGATCAATCTACTTCCTGCCACTGCATTAGCTTTTGGACTTGATGTCTTATTTGCGTTAAGTGGAAGTGATGAAAGCTTACTGGTTTATCTAATTGTCTTTATATGTATTATTTCTACCAGTATCTTCTTTTCAATTCATTATTTAACTTGTTACTATTTGCTTCAGCCATATAATGAATTTACCGAAACTAAGAGTGCGACATATAGTTTAGTTATGTCTTTGACATATGGAATTTGTTTTGCCTTTATTTATCTACATATGAGTACATATGTCTTTGGAACGATCATGACTATATTCTCTTTAGTTTATATTGCGATTTCGTATCGATTGGTTTATAAAAAAGCCAGCCAGACATTTCGACTTAGACGATAAAAGTAGCATAACGCTACTTTTTATTTTTTTATAAGTTCAACGGCTTGTTTCCCAGTGATTTTTACGATATTCATTTTTAAAATGACAAGATTGTTTATTCCAGTTTGTATTTCTTTTTCTAAGGCTTCTTCGGTGTTGTTTGGGGCATATTTTGATCCTAGTTTTTTTAAAGGTTCAATTTTAGATTCATTGTCTTCAAGGATCTCAATGTTGCCAAAGACAATAACGCTTTTAAAATATGTAGTATATTCTAAAGGTTGGATTACATCTTGATCGATTATACAAAAAGATACTTTTGGGTTCTTTTGTAAGATATCGATCTTATGTCCTTCTTTTGCACTGTGAAAATAAATGCAGTTTTCATCATAGACATAGCTTAGTGGCAAGGCATATGGATACGATTCCTTATCACATAAAGCCAGTGTTCCAGAATGATTTTTTTGTAGGATGTGTAGACATTCATCATATGGTAGTTCTTGTTTAAAACGTCGCATAGAAGTTCTCCTTTTTTATAACTATACTCAAAGTAAGATGCTGGTTCAATAGGTGTTAAAGATAAGTTAAAGGTATTGCCTAATAAAAATGTTTTCAATATAATAGATGCGAAAATGAAATGGGCACTTCTTGCCGCCGGGTAAGAAGTTTAGCGCTCAAACTTTCTATCCGTAGGCCGTTGGAGATGGAAAGCTTGGACGCTATTTTTTTGTGTTAGGAGTGAGGATATGGAAAAACGGTCATACTTAAAAGAATTTACGAACTATACTTTTTTAAGTGTATTAGGTACTTTAGGTGTTTCTTGTTACATATTGGCGGATACATTTTTTATTTCCAAAGGCCTTGGTGCCAATGGATTAACGGCATTGAATTTGGCAATTCCTGTATATAACTTTATCTATGGAACAGGCTTAATGTTAGGCATGGGGGCTGCCACAAGATTTTCGGTTTGTAAAAGTCAGGGAAGACAAGATGAAATCAATCGTCTGTACTCAAATACGATTTTTATTTCTTTGATTTTTTCAGTTATATACATGTTGCTGGGCGTTTTCTTTTCGAAAGATATCGCATCTTTACTAGGTGCTGATACCAGTGTTTTGGAACTGACGAATACATATCTATATTGGTTGATGTTATTTGCACCATCCTTTATTTTGAATAATGTATTTTTATGTTTTGTACGAAATGATGGAAGTCCACATCTTGCAATGGCAGCTATGTTAATAGGAAGTTTTTCAAATATCATGTTAGATTATGTGTTTATCTTTCCGATGAACATGGGTATCTTTGGGGCTATTTTTGCGACTGGCCTTTCGCCAATCATCAGTATTTTGATCATGCTTCCTCATTGGATCAAAAAGAAAAATACATTCCATTTTATTTGGACTAGATTGAAATTCTATATCTTTAAACAAGATGTTGCATTGGGGTTTCCTTCTTTAGTATCTCAAGTATCTGGGGGTATAGTCATGATCGTTTTTAATATGATCATCCTTGGATTGGCTGGAAATACCGGCGTTGCAGCTTATGGTGTGGTAGCTAATATATCGCTTGTGATCATTGCGATATACACAGGTATTGGGCAAGGGATCCAACCTTTGGTCAGCACATTTTATGGTAAGGGTGAAAAATACATGGCTAGAAAAATGTTAAATTACGCCATGATTACTATGCTGATATTATCGTTTGTTATTTATACATGCATCTACTTGTTTGCTGATCCAATTACATCTGTATTTAACAGTGAAAATAATATGGCTTTGCAAGAAATTGCAGTAACAGGTTTAAAAATTTATTTTATCGCCAGTCCATTTATTGGCTATAACATCATTTTATCAACTTTCTTTACCTCTGTTGAAAGAGCGATTCCGGCTTACGTCTTATCTTTATTACGTGGTTTTATCTTAATCATACCTTTTGCCTTCTTGTTGTCTGTATTATGGTCAATGACAGGGGTATGGATGACTTATCCAGTGGCTGAATTTTTAACAACTGTAATAGGTGTTATTCTGTATGAGCGTATCAAAAGAAAAGAAATCGTTCATCTAGAGATTTGATTCTTTCCTTAATGAACGATAAAACTTTTGTTTATACTGGTTAAATGGTTTAAAAAGTGATAAACGTGTTTACAATAATCTATTGAATAGAATATAATCTAGATACCTATAAAGAGTGTGCGAGAGACAAGCTCATTGACCACACAGCAACCTACCAATGGCAAGGTGCTAAAGCTTGAATGATAGGATCAAATTAGAAAATATATGATCCTGTCATGACGATGGGATCGTTTTTTTTGTCCTCTTTATAGGTGAAAAGGAGGAACTAAAAATGAATAATGTAAAAATGATCTTAGAAAAGTATGGAAAGGATACAATTTGGTTTTATTTAAAAGATGATAAAACTGAAGAAAACTTTAAAAAAGAATTAATGGAATTAGGTGCAACATGGATGAGTGGAGAAAAGCTGGAAAAACATCATCGTTTATCATATTACATAGCTGCTCATTCAGATAAAACGATTGCGTTTATATCAAGTATGTGTTGGGAAATGTCATTTGCGACAAATAAGGAAATTGTTCATGTCGATTATTCTTCATTAAAAAGAATAAATTTTTAAAATAAGTACATATTAAATACAATCAATAAATATAATCAATACAATATAAATGTAAATAATTGATAGGAGTCGAGTTCGAATAGTGAAACGACATTAGAAGTAAAAACCAACTCTTGCAAATTATGCAGTAGTTGGTTTTATTTTAGAAAAAATGATCCAATTCGAGTGCATTTTGGATACATTATAAAACTGAAAATGATTAAAAGTAAGTATGATTTGTAAATTTAATATAGAAGAATTGATAAAAATCAATGTGAGATAAACTAAAATGGTATAAAGAAATCGTGTTCGAGCGAAAAGTATTTAAAAAAGGTTAATATATATTAGGGAATTAAATGATATGGATGATTATATGGATACAGAATTTATAAATCCAGAATGTGATGGAAAATAGGGGTTGTTAAGGGAAATGTGTAAGTGATTTTTAAATGAATATTGGCATGCTTATTATGCAAAACATTGTTTAAAGGTAAGTGATGATAACCACGAAATGTCAGGCAGTTGTACCTAATAACTGCCTGGCTGTTGTTTTATTGATCCATCTTTTTAAAGACGGATATATTTGTTGATTCATTCATTGAATAGATTCTTCACTATGAGCTGGTTAAATACCATCGATCAATTTGGTATATCCTGTTAGATCTTTTTTTGGTCAGATACTCTTGTTTTAACAAATAGATTTCTTTGGATATGGATCAAACATTTTGAAACATGGACGAAAGTGACAGCATCAAAAGTAGGAATATATAAGAATAGTAAAAATCAATTTTAATAATAATTGTTTGAATTATAGTTAGTTAATTTTTAGCCTTAAGTTAAAAGCTTTCAATCTTTACGAGTATTTTACACTTCATTAACTTTAAATGAACGTTCGTTTGTTATTATCAATCATGGAGAAAGTGGTGAAGATTAATGAAATTCTATTTTTCTTCGACATTGATGTGGGAAGCGACAAGCCGAGAAATCGTTGAAATGGCGAAGGCAAATGGCTATGAGGGTGTGGAGCTTTGGGCGCAACAAGTCGAATCTTGTGCTTTGGACATGAATGAATGGATCCAAGCTTGCCAAGCAACAAACATTAAAACGATCATCCATGCCAAAAGCTGGGACTTGAATTATGCCTCTGTCAACGAAGGAATTCGAAAGGCATCGATTAAAGAAATCAAAACGTCCATCGATTTGGCAAGAAAAGTAGGAAGCAATGTCATCACCTTGCATCCTCCGAGATGTTCTTTGTTTGTAGATAAGGAAACGAAAAGGCGAGCTAGACAAAATTTGGTAGAAATCGTAGATTATGCGGACTTACAAGATGTTCATGTTTCCGTAGAATTGATGGAAAAGATTCCGAAAGAGTTTGTAACAACGCCGGAGGAAATGGCTGATTTTATTCGAGATGTTAAAGATTCTGTGAGTATTACATTGGATCTTGCGCATTGTCAGAGCACAGAAGAATTTATGGCATATCGAAATAAATTGAGTCCAATTTCAAAGTTTCATATCACAAATAAAATCGGAAAGAAATTGCATACGCCGATAAGTGAGCCAGGAGATTTGGACATCGTTCAAGTTTTACATCAGTTAAAGCATGATGATGTTCCGGTAGTCGTCGAAGGGTTTGCGATAGGAAGAAACTTTGAGCGTGTGCGAAAAGAAACAGAATTTCTAAAGGAATGGGAGAAAGAACAATGAAAAAATTAGGTGTATTGGCAATGGCTGGAATGATGGCTTTGGCGACTGGATGTCAAGCGCAAACAAGTACATTAACAGAAGATACGACTAGCCTTTCAGGAAGTTTGACGGTCTATACTTCTCAGCCGGAAGAGGATATTCAAGCTTTAGTTGAAGGTTTTAATGAGATTTATCCAGATGTAACAGTAGATATTTTCCGTAGTGGAACAGAAGAAGTCGTAAGTAAAGTATTGGCTGAAAAAGAAGTGGGTTCTGTATTGGCGGATGTATTGTTAGTATCGGATGCAACAACGTTTGAGGCATTGAAAGCAGAGGATATTTTAGAATCTTATGAATCGCCAGAATTGGAAGGAATCAGCGAAGAATACTATGATACTGATCATACATACACAGGGACAAAGATCTTAACGACGGGTGTTGTTTATAATACAGATCTAGTTGATGGTGAAGTGAAAGGGTTTGCTGATTTGACAGGCGAGGCAGCAAAAGACAATGTGGTCATGCCTAGTCCACTTTATTCAGGTGCTGCATCTTATAACTTGAGCGTATTGACGCAGACTGATGGATTTGGATGGGATTTCTATCAAGCTCTAAAGGATAACAATGTAGCTGTTGAACAAGGAAATGGAACGGTTTTACAAGCGGTTACGGATGGGACAAAGGCCTATGGAATGATCGTTGACTACATGGCTTTGCGAGCAAAGGCTGATGGCGCAAAAGTAGAATTTGTATATCCTGAAGAAGGATCTTTGGTAATCACTGAGCCAATTGGGATGGTCAAAGATTGTGCAAATTCTGATCAAGCAAAGGCATTCATCGATTATATCTTGTCTGAAGAGGGTCAAACAAAAACCGCTGAAATTGGATATACGCCAATCAAAGAGGGTGTAGAGGCTCCGGAAGGATTTAAAAAGGCTGACGAAATCAATGCGATTTCTGTTGATATCGAAAAAGTCGTAGAAACAAAGGAAGCAGACAAAGAGCAGTTTGCGACGATGTTTGGGGCTTAAGAAAAATGAATCGAAAGGGAATAAATATAGCGGTCTCCGCTATATTTGTTTTCGTTGTAGTGTTTGTCTTCATTATGCCAATTCTAAGATTGGTGTTGATGAGCCTTACAACGGATGATGGATTATCTATACAGAATTTTGTGGTTTTGTTGGCGCAAGAACGAACAAGGGAGGCAATATTAAATACATTATTGATTTCCGTACTATCTACGGTTATTGCAGTAGTGTTTGGATCTTTGTTTGCGTTTTTAGTTGCTTATACAAATATTTCAAACAAGCGTTGGATAGAACTGCTAGTCTTGGCTCCTTATATCATTCCTTCTTATGTCATTACTTTGTCTTGGAGCGAAATGCTTTCGAGTCGTGGATTGATCAATAGTTTTTTAACATCTTTATCTTTGCCAGAAATCAATATCTATTCGTTGCCAGGAATCATTTTAGTCATGGGAATCTGCAATGTTCCTGTTGTCTACTTGATTGTGATCAATATGTTGCGAAAGATTCCGAAAGATATGGAGTGGGCTGCTCGTGTTAGTGGTTATGGTTTAAAAGATGTGATAACGAAAATCACTCTAAAACTGGCATCTCCTGCTATAGCTAGTGGTGGTGTTCTTGCATTTTTGGCATCGATTGATAATTTTAGCATTCCTGCATTTTTAGGAATTTCGGCGGGTATTCCTGTATTAAGCACATATATCTATGAAAATGCGATAAGTTTTGGTCCTTCTTCTTTCAATCTAGCGGCGGCTTTATCGATTTTATTATCGGTGATTGCATTGGGAGGTTCTTTGATTCAGTTGCGTTTTGTGGCCAAGGGATCTCAGATGGAAAGTGTAAAAGAAGATTATTCGATACGTGTCTATATTGGCAAGAAAAAGGTGAGAGTAATCAACTTTGTGTTGATGTTCTTCTTGATTTGTATAAACATCGTACCTTTATTAGGGATGATGGTATCAAGTTTCTATAATACATACGGTACGCGTCTAACGTTAGAGAACTTTGAATTTGTTTTTACGAATCAAAGTGTTAGAAATTCAGTGTTTAATAGTGTCTTTTTGACTTTGCTTACTTGTGTTGTGTGTATCGTGATCGGAACGACGATCGCGTATCTTAAAGTTCGTAAAAATTCTAAGGTTGCGTATTTCATTGAGTCTTCGGCATCTTTGACATACGCACTTCCAGGGATTGTTTTGGCTTTGGCTATGATTTTTCATTGGGGAAAAGTCCCAGGTGTTTATGGTACAATCAAGATTCTTGTGATTGCCTACATTACCCGGTATATGATTTTACAAATCAAAGGCAGTACGACTGCTTTATTGTCTGTGGAATCTAGCCTAGAAGAAGCGGCTCGAATGAGTGGGAGTAAGCCTGTTCATGTGTGGCGCAAGATCATTATTCCTTTGATTACGAAACCAGTTTTATCGAGCTCTTTTTTGATTTTTGTCTCTGCTTGCAGCGAATTGACTTTATCAAGTATGCTGGCGGCAGCGAATACAAAAACGATTGGATTGACGATATTCAATTTAAAACAAGGTGGTTCATATAGTTATTCGTATGCGATGTCGACAGTGATGGTCGTGGTGATCGTATTCCTATATTTTGTGGCAAACCGCCCAAAGAAAGGAAGGAAGTAAAATGAGTTTTACAATTGAACATTTAACAAAAAAATTTGGCAATTTCACTGCCATCAACGATATTGGGTTTTCCATTGAAGAAGGGGATTTTTTAGCAATTCTAGGACCTAGTGGATGTGGAAAAACAACGATGCTTAGGATCATCGCTGGATTTGAGGAACCAACACAAGGTTCTGTTAGCTATTCCGATCAAGTATTGACGAGTACATCAGTGAATATTCCTGTTGAAAAAAGAGAAATTGGAATGGTTTTTCAATCGTTTGCGTTATGGCCTCATATGACCGTAGAAGAGCATGTTAATTTTCCGCTTCAAAGCAAACGTTGTAAAATGTCTGCAGATGAAAAGAAAATTGCCAGTAAGGAAGCGATCGAGGCTATGCGTCTACAGACGATGGTCGATCGTTATCCAGGGCAATTGTCGGGTGGACAAAGACAGCGTGTAGCTTTGGCAAGAG
Source organism: Faecalitalea cylindroides ATCC 27803 (assembly GCF_000469305.1). Classification (GTDB taxonomy): domain Bacteria; phylum Bacillota_I; class Bacilli_A; order Erysipelotrichales; family Erysipelotrichaceae; genus Faecalitalea; species Faecalitalea cylindroides. The sequence goes on along the minus strand of NZ_KI270974.1, from coordinate 9,996 downwards.
CTATCGTTGGCAAGCCAAAGATTCTTTTGATGGATGAACCATTAAGTGCTTTAGATGCAGAATTAAAAATGAGCATGCGCAAAGAAATTCAAGATATCCATCGAATGACCAAGGCGACGATCATTTATATTACGCATGATCAAAGTGAAGCTTTAGCTTTGGCTGATAAGATTATTATTATGAAAGATGGTCAAATCGAACAGATGGGAACGCCTGAAGAAATTTATAATCTTCCAATGACCGAATTTGTTGCTTCGTTTGTATCGAAATCAAATTTAATCAATGGAGATTGGGATAACGACATATTTACTTGTGCAGATGGAAAATTTGTCTTTGATGGATCAAAGATCCATGATTCTTTTAAAGAAAAGCATATTTGTCCAATTCGTCCAGATCAGCTTGATATAGTGGAGGCAGGATACGGGTTGGATGGTGTATTGGCGTCGATTCAATATAATGGACGAGAAAATCATTATTCCATTCAAGTGGATGATCAATTGTTTACTGTTTATTCTTCTGCGGTTCCTTTTCAAGTGGGAGATCGAGTTTCTTTGATCCCTAGAAAGGATAATTATGAAACCGTTATGTGATTTACATACGCACACGGTTGCGAGTGGGCATGCCTATAGTACGTTATTAGAAAATGTGCATATGGCAGCGATGCGCGGACTCAAAGTCTATGGACATAGTGATCATGCGCGTTTGATGCCTGGGACGACAGATGAAATTTATTTTACTAATTTTAAAGTCATTCCAAGAGAAATCGAGGGCGTTCGTATTCTTCATGGAATCGAGGCAAATATATTGGATGAATTAGGTACAATCGATGTGTCACAAAAACTGTATCATAAACTTGATTACATCATTGCGAGTCTACATTCACCAACATTTAAAAGTTTGGGCATGGAAATGAATACGCAAACATTGCTTCGTGTAATGGATAATCCATATGTCAAAATCATTGGACATCCAGATGATGATCGCTATCCTCTTGATATCGAAGCCATCGCTAAAGCGGCAAGCGAAAAGAAAGTGGTCTTAGAACTAAATAACGGTTCATTAAATCCTCTTTCTACACGCGTTAACGGAAAAGCCAATATAATTAAGATGTTAGAAGCATGCAAGAAGTATGATACGATGATCTTAATGGGTACAGATGCTCATATTTGTTTTGAAGTTGGTGATTTCGAAGCTTCTCTTCAATTATTAAAAGAAGTCAATTTTCCAAAGGAGTTAGTCATCAATTTTGAGCTTTCTCGTTTGAATATGGTTTATAATCAATAATTGATAATTACAATTAGTTTATTCATTTTTCTCTCTTTTTCATTTAGCCCACTTTTGTGGGCCTTTTTTGTTTGGATACATTTAAGAATAAATTGCAATTAATATTTAAAGTCAAGTTAAAGGTATACGGTGTTGTTCCATTAGATTGTACGAGCATAAAAAATACTTTTTGTGCTAAGTTATTTATTAATAAATTTTGATGGTAAATAAAAATCAGACAATTCGATAGAATCATCTGATTTTTTTATTAATTATCGTTTTAAGTCTAATACAACAGGAACAGATTTATAACCAACACCCATACGATCGATTCCCATATCGATCAATTGTAGGAAGTGTTCTCTTGTACGGATACAACCGCTTCCTTTAACCTGACATTTGTCCTGTACTTCTTCCTGCATGATCTTGATCACTTCTACTGTTGCACCGTGGGCTTCAAATCCTGTCAAGAATCCAGTACTTGTTTTGACAAAGTCAACACCAGCTTCAATACCACAGTGGCAAGCTTTTCGAATCTGTTCTTCATTCAAAGCATCGGTTTCAAAGATAACCTTGACTGGGACATTCTTTTCATGGCATACATCAACGACTGCCTTGATATCTTCAGTAACTTTGTCATAAAGACCACTGCGAATCCAGCCAAAGTTAGCTACAACATCAAGTTCTCCGATAACATCGGCGTAGTTATCAACCAAGATCTTTGCCTGAGCGATTTTAGATTCAGTGGAACTTGTTCCAAAAGGGAAATCACATACAGGACATAGTTTTGTGTCAGAGCCTTCTACATAAGGTTTACACAAATCCATATAACCTGGATTGATACAAATTGTGGCACAACCTAATTCCACGCCATCTTTTGTCAACTCGATGATCTGCTCTTCGGTAAATTCAGGTTTTAATACGGAATAGTCGATGTAAGATGCTAATTCTTTTGTGCTCATTTCACTTGCTTTTTTTGTAGGATGTTTCATTATTTTACCTTCTTTCTTTATTGTAACAAATGTATGGTACAATTACACATATACTATAAAACGATTGTAAAATAGTGTCAAGAATAAGAGAAATTAAATATTAAGACTTCTTTGAATCTGAACGGGAATGGTTTCGTTTGATGAGTTTTTGTATAATTCCATCATAAATATACACTTATCAGAGCGAGTTATGGATGTGGTGTATTCCAGTACATCTCCGTTTTTTGTATTAGATATACGAGTGATCTTAAATCCAGGTACATTCTGTTTACAGTTTAGAAGCTTTTTGTCCTGATCGGATAAGAAAACAGCTTCAATACTCTCTGTGGCGTGGTAAGGAACAAGTAAATACTTTTCAGAAAGAATGGCATATAAAGAATGACTGGAAAAGTCATAGGACTCAATACCAGGACATAAATAATAAGGGATATAAGTACTTTCACATAGAATAGGATCATTATTTCCTTTGCGAATTCGCTTTAACAAGAATACTTTTGTGTTTGAATCCGGTAATTTAAGAGCTTCTTTAATATGATCATCCACATGTTCAAGAACAGTACATTCTAGAACACATGAAGATGGAGTTACACCAATGTTTTGCATATTTTCAGAGAAGTTATAAAGGTAATTGATGTTTCTTTTTAATTTAGGACTGGCAATAAAAGAACCTTTCCCTCTTCTTCGAATCAAATAACCATCTTCAATCAACATCTCCATTGTTTTTCGAACCGTAGATCGACTGATGTTTAATGTTTCACAAATGGAAACCTCAGGAAACATTTGATCTCCTTCTTTTAAGATACCCGTCAATATCAGTCGTTTAAAATAGTCATAAAGCTGTTGGTATAAAGGGGTCGTATTATCTAGATTTAAATGAAAAGTATCTTTAAAATAATTAATATCCATAAGCATCTCCTATATTGTTCTAATTGTATCTATTATACCATACTTTTTAAACATCAATATGAAGGAAACCAAAATAAGAAATTTATTGTAGAATAAATAAAGAGGTGTAAAAATGAATCGATGTCAATGGTGTAATGAAAAGAACGAAAAGTATGTTTTGTATCATGATGAAGAGTGGGGCGTACTACGATTGGATGATGAATATTTATTTGAAATGCTTGTGCTTGAATCTTTTCAAGCGGGATTATCCTGGGAATGTGTTCTAAATAAAAGAGAAGCGTTTCGCCAGGCATTTGATGGTTTTGATCGTTTTAAGATCCAGCTATATGATGAATCGAAAGTTGAAGAATTACGATCAAATCCAGATATAATTCGAAATCGTTTAAAAATACAGGCGACGATCCAAAATGCACGTATCTTTTCGGATATTGTAAAAGAAAAAGGATCTTTTAGAGCATATCTAGAAGAATTTACAGATGGTAAGATTTATTATGAGAGAAATCTTACACATTCAACTCTATCGGATGCGATTTCTAAAGATCTAAAAAAGAAAGGTATGAAATTTGTGGGAACTACGATAATTTATTCGTATCTGCAGGCAATTGGAATTATAAACTCACATGATGAAACATGTTTTAAATACGTAAAAAAAGAAGATCGAAATTAACTGGAGTAGATCTTCTTTTTGATTAGAGATAAAAATGCCTGAGCGGCAGGTGAAAAAGTCTGGTATTTTTTTGTGACAATATATACATCAACCGAAAGTTCAGGAACAATCATACGAAAGGTCAGATTTCTGCCAGCTGTATTGACAAGATCTTTTAGACATAATGCATATCCAATACCATGTTCAACCATAAAGGTTGAGTTATAGATCAAATTATATGTTCCTACGATATTTAATAAAGAATCAGCTGAGTTAAACCAGTCAACATTTTGATGACCTGCATATATTTGATCACCCAATAATATTGGTAAAGATTTAAGTTGATCGATATTGATGTATTCTTGTTTAGCTAGCTCACAATCCGCAGGTATCAATAATCCATATATATCTTTTCGATATAAATTTAAATACTCATATTTATCCTGACGTACTGGGCCTAGTAAAAGTCCCATATCATCAATTCCTTTATCGATTCGTTCCATGATGGCATCTGCGTTGCCGCTGTATGTACGTAAAAGAATATTAGGATGTTGACTATGAAATTCTTCCATCCATTCGGCAAGCATATCCATGACGATCGTTTCACCGCATCCTATTGAGATTTGCCCAGCGAGTTCTTTTTCTTCACCAGAAAGTGAAAGCTCTGTTGTTTTAATAAGATCTAATATTTCCTGAGCTCTTTTTTGAAGGAAGGTTCCTTCCTGGGTCAATGTAATTTTTCTTTTTCCACGAATAAATAACTGTTTACCTAGTTTTTCTTCTAATTCCATCATTTGTTTTGATAAAGTAGACTGACTGATATATAACGATTTTGCAGCCTGCGATATATTTTTTTGATGGCTTAGAACTAAGAAATATTCAAGAAGTCTAGTTTCAATCATAATAACCACCTATTTATATTTTAACATTCCTAAAAAGCATAATAAAGCATGCAATATAACTATTTGCGATATAAATATTTTCTGATTATAGTTAAGACAGGAAGTGATGATATGAAAATAGAGAATAAATCGTTTGATGAAGAACGCGCTTTTTATGGAGAAAGACAATTAATTATTGAACACTGTCAGTTTGATGGCCCACAGGATGGTGAAAGTGCTTTTAAAGAATGTGAAGATATACAAGTTTATTCAACCTATTTGAATTTGCGTTATCCATTTTGGCATGATCATGGTTTAAAGATCATAAGCAGTGATATGACAAAGAATTGTCGTGCTGCACTATGGTATTCTGATCATATTGAAATCAAAGATACCAAGATGCATGGAATCAAGGCATTGCGAGAATGCGATGATATTTTGATCAAAAACTGCAGCATTGATTCTCCAGAATTTGGGTGGATGTCTCATAATGTGTATATACAAGATACTAAGGCTATCAGTGAGTATTTTTTAATGAGAGCTTCAAATATCAATCTTAAAAATACACAGTTTAAAGGGAAGTATTCTTTTCAATATGTAAAAAATGGTTTGATCGATCATTGTGAGCTGGATACAAAAGATGCATTTTGGCATTCCGGAGATATTTGGGTCAAAGACTGTATATTAAAAGGAGAATATCTAGGATGGTATAGTAAAAATCTGGTTCTTGAAAATTGTACGATCATAGGAACACAGCCATTTTGTTATTGTGAAGGATTACGATTGATAAATTGTAAGATGATCGACACAGATTTGGCGTTCGAAAGATCTCAAGTCAATGCGACTATCACAACACCTGTTATCAGTATTAAAAATCCTTACCAAGGAAGGATCGTTGTCCCAGGCGTCAAGGAGCTGATTTTAGATGATCCTAACGCTAAAGGGGAAATAGTTTATGCCACAAATTAATATTCAAATCCATGATCATGATCTATTAGTAGAAATGATCGATAATTCATCTTCAAAGGCTTTGATCAAAAGACTTAAACAATCTGATATTGTGTTGGAGATGAAAGAGTTTGCGAACATGGAAAAGTTTGGGGCGTTAGATAAAAAATATCCTCAAAACGATGAGTGGGTTACGACTTTGTGCAGGGATGTGATCTTATCGGAAGGATATTTGCTGGTCATTTATTATGCACCAAATACTTGGAATTTTACAAAGATTGGAAAAGTGATCAATGTCAGTGATGGAGAGTTTAAAAGAATTTTAGGTAAAGGCAATGTACATGCCAGAATTCATTTGGTAAAGGAGTAAGACATGAAAAAAAGAAGGTTAGGAAACAGCGATTTAATGGTTTCTGAAATTTGTATGGGTTGTATGGGATTTGGAGATCCAACAAGAGGACAGCATACATGGACATTGGATGAAAAAAGTTCCAGAGAAATCATCATACAGGGGCTTGAAGCAGGCATTAATTTCTTTGATACCGCAATTGCTTATCAAAGCGGAACCAGCGAAAAGTATTTAGGAAAAACAATTCAAGAAGTTTCTAATCGAGATGATGTTATCATCGCAACCAAGTTTTTGCCTAAAAACGATGAAGAAATTGAAAAAGGAATCAATGGTATTCAACATGTGGAAAATATGTTGAACAAAAGTTTGGAAAACTTAGGTATGGACCATGTCGATCTATACATCTATCATATGTGGGATCATAGAACACCATTGATTGAAATTCTAGAAGGGTTAAATAAACTTGTAAAACAAGGAAAAACAAGATATATAGGAATATCCAATTGCTTTGCGTGGCAGCTTGCTCAGGCTAATGATCTGGCTCGTGAGCGTAATTTAACGCCGTTTGTTTCCGTACAGAATCATTACAATTTGATTTTTAGAGAAGAAGAAAGAGAAATGAAAGCTTTTTGTGAACAGGAAAACATCGCAATGACACCATATAGTTCTTTGGCAGGCGGACGTTTATCGAAACATTTAAATGAGACATCAAAACGATTACAGGAAGATGATTACGCCAGACTAAAATATGATAGTACGAAAGAGGTAGATCAAAAGATCATCGAAAGAGTGGAAGAATTAGCCAGCGCTCATCATACATCCATGAGTGCGATTTCTTTAGCCTGGCTTTTGACCAAAACGACCTCACCAATCGTAGGGATGACAAAACCAAGTCATGTAAAAGGGGCTATTGATGCCTCCAATCTAGTCTTGAACAAAGATGAAATACATTATTTAGAAGAACTGTATGTCCCTCATAAATTGGTCGGTGTCATGGCACAAAATACGAAAGAATCATCCAATGAAGCTCATGTCTGGAGTGCACAAGAAAAACAATAAGGAGGAAGAAAAAATGAGTACAGTAAAAACAGATGCACAATTTATGGAAAGATTTGAAAACTTTGCGTTTAAAGAAGTTGTTGAAGAAGAAAGCGTTGCCTTGGAAACAAATACACGCTATTTAGCTATTCTTGCAAGCTTGGTAGGAAGCCAGGGATTGGATGCCTATAAGTTTATTTTAAACAAAGCCTTGGATGAAGGTATGGATCCAATCATGGTCAAAGAAATGGTCTATCAATCAATTGATTATGTTGGTATGTCAAGGATGTGGAGCTTTTTAGCAGCAACCAATGAAATTTATCGGGAAAGAAATATTTCTTTGGATGCTGGAGAAGCGACAACAACGATGTCTGATCGTCTTGAAAAAGGTGCCCAGGCACAAGTTGAGATCTTTGGAGAACATATGAAGGAAGCTTGGAAAACATCTGTGGTAAATCGCTGGTTAGCTGCAAATTGCTTTGGCGATTATTATACAAGAACAGGTTTAGATCTAGCGCAAAGAGAAATGATCACCTTCTGTTTTTTGATGGCTCAAGGGGGCTGTGAACCACAGCTGATTGCCCATTCAAAAGGGAATATGAATATGGGAAATGATGCAGAGTTTTTAAAGAAAGTGGTTCATCAATGTTTACCATATATTGGATATCCTAGAAGTTTGAATGCTTTAAATGCGATTGATAAAGCTCAAGAAGCATAAAAAAATCTATGAAGTATCATAGATCGTGAAAAATTGGTTTCATTTGATCAAAGGTGCAAAAAGCTTGAAATCCAAGTTCTTTTAATAAGATTTTGGATTCTTCGATTTGCCAACCTAAATGTTCAGGCTTATGAGAGTCAGAACCAATGGTTATGATTTCTCCACCTAACTGATGATAAAGTTTTAATATTTCAAGTGAAGGAGTCGTATCTTTTAAACCATATCGTTTAGATGAGGTGTTGATTTCGATTCCTTTTTTATCTTGGATGACAACTTTTAAGATTTTTTCGATGAAAGGTTTTATTTTTTCAAAAGGATAAATGCCGGCAAGGTCATATCGATTAATCAGATCCATATGCCCCAATACACTGTAGTTTTTATAATTGGATACGAGCTTATGCATGGCTTCATAATAGCCTTCATTATATTCTTGCTGGGTCTTGTCTTTCTGGTATCCCTGATTCCAGAATTCAAGGTCATTGATTTCATGAATTGAAAGAATGATAAAGTCAAAGGAATATTTTTGGAATAAGGCTTCGTATTGAGGAATGGTGTGCATCTGCATCCCAAACTCCATGCCTGTTTTGATGGTGATTTGAGTACCATATCGTTGTTTCATTTCTTCAATAGTTTTCATGTAGTTAGGATAATCACAATTGGTCAATGGTTCATTTTGACGATAGATGATCTTTTTTCCAGGTTCCTGATCAAATTTGATTCCATAGTCTACATGTTCTGTGAAGCAAATCTCATCCATATGCATAGAAATTGCATCTTGAATGACTTCTTCCATCGGATAAATGGAGTCATCGCTGAAGTCTGTATGAACGTGATAATCGGCAAACATAGGATCCCTCTTCTCTAGTGATAGTATTTTATCATATTTAGGTAGAATAAATGAGATTCTATACTGAAAACAAAGGGGTATAGAGGTACATATTGTTGACTCTGACATAATTCAACTTTACCTTATAATTGGATGAAAACAATACTTTCCAGATATTGAAAAGCGACCAATCATAAAGACTGACCGCTTTGTATAATACTGGATATGAAATTGTTAAATTAGGATTTATCTATTTCAAGTCAAAAAGAGAATTTTCATAGTCCTTTACATAGTATCGCATATTTTTACGACCTTTTTTAATAATAGTATGTCCCTCTGCTTCTAATTTCTCTTTTTGTGCTTCAATACCATTTGGATATTTAGCATTTAGTTCTCCGTTTGCTTTCAATGTTCTCCAATAAGGTGTT
>NZ_KI270974.1:0-901 GCF_000469305.1 Faecalitalea cylindroides ATCC 27803 | reverse complement strand
TTGCTTTCAATGTTCTCCAATAAGGTGTTTCATCTTCAGAACGCTGGTAACTCGCCCATGCAACAATGGAAACAAAAATTCCCGCTGTAATCGGTTCTGTAAAATCAGCGCCACTTAATTTTGCAAAGTATTTTCGTATTTCTCCGACGGTAATTACTTTACCATACGGAACTTTCTTCATTACTTTGTCATAGTCAATTGGCGGTGCAAGATACATTTTGCTACCACCATATTTTTCAATACTTTTCTGGTCTGTGATGATTTGAAATTTTGGCATATCCTTATTATCATGCAACATAGCATTAAAATCTTTTTTATCTTCGTTTGCCATTTTTTCCACCTCCTACTCTAAAGATAGTCTGTTTGTCATTCCTATGCAATGAGGCTGTTTGAAAATTTTTGACAAATTCCAATTTGTATTACTCTTTATCTTTTTTGCTATTTCTATATAATAAACTAAATGTTAGTGTAAATAGCATTGGTATAACTGAATAACCAGCGTTATCTAATTTATGAGTGATTACCAAGTATCCACTAATTAAAGTCAAAATTGCAAATACAAAACTTAGAATCAAAAATATTTTCAACTTTAATTTTTCTTTATTCATAACTTTTATATCTCCCATATATATTGTAATTTGTATTACTTTGAACTTTTCTTTTTTATTTTAGCAATGAACAAGACAAATGATAAAATTAACCAAGCAACAAATCCTACTTTAAATCCTACAAGCCAAGTATTTTCATAACTTAATTTAAATAGTATATCTAAAATTTTCATTGTTGTTGTTGCACATAATAACATCACAACTAAAAATAAGATTTCTAAAATTATAAACTTTATTTTTTTCATAATAGCATACACCTCTACAAATTAGGATTTATTTTACAACTTGATTTC
>NZ_KI270973.1 GCF_000469305.1 Faecalitalea cylindroides ATCC 27803 | reverse complement strand
AAATAATGCCCATATGATTACGATCAATTTCGTACTAGCTTTCTTATTACGACGTGTCTTAACACCCAATGCTTTTTTACCCCAAGGAGTCATTGGAGATTTACGTCCGATTGGTGTGCGTCCTTCACCACCACCATGAGGGTGATCATTAGGGTTCATAACAGAACCACGAACTGTTGGACGGATACCTTTCCAACGGTTACGACCTGCTTTACCAATATTTACCAATGAGTAATCTTCATTACCAACGATACCTACTGTAGCACGGCAGTTACCTAATACCTTACGAACTTCACCAGAAGTTAAACGTAAAGTTACATATTTTTCTTCAATACCTAGGATCTGAGCAGAACATCCAGCACTACGTGCAAGCTGTCCACCTTTACCAGGTTTTAATTCTACGTTGTGAATGAATGTACCTTCAGGGATGTTACGAAGTTCCATTGCATTACCAACTTTGATATCAACTTCAGCACCAGAAATAACAGTCATTCCAACTTTTAGATCTTTAGGTGCGATGATGTATCGTTTTTCACCATCTGCATAATTCAACAATGCAATGTTTGCAGAACGGTTTGGATCGTATTCGATCGTAGCTACTTTAGCTGGGATACCATCTTTATTTCGTTTGAAATCGATGATACGGTAAGTTCTTTTATGTCCAGAACCTTGATGACGTGTTGTAATACGTCCTGTGTTGTTACGACCACCTTTTGATTTAAGTGGAGCTAACAAGCTTTTTTCTGGCTTAGAAGTTGTAATTTCTTCATAAGTCAAAGATGTCATTCCACGACGTCCAGGTGTCGTTGGTTTATACGTTTTAATTGGCATAAACTTTCTTTATCCTCCTTATCGCAATATTTATTCAGGAAATAGCGTCTTCTCCCTGATTATTCAGCTTCACCAAACAAATCGATTGTTGAACCTTCAGCCAACTTAACGATTGCTTTATGAACTGCGTGTGTTTTACCTGTGTATCTTCCAACACGTTTTGTTCTTGGCTTTACATTTAGCATGTTAACTTTTTCAACTTTAACATTCCAAATAGCTTCAACTGCCTGACGAACTTCAATTTTGTTAGTTCCTTTTGCTACTTCAAAAGTGATCTTGTTGTCATCAGCCATCAACTTCATACTTTTTTCAGTAATGATAGGGCGAATGATTACATCTCTAAAGTCTTTCATTATGCCAAGGCCTCCTCAACTTCTTTAACGGCTGCACTAGTCATAACGATTGCATTTGCATTTACTAGATCAAATACGTTGATTCCTGTAGAAGTTAACATCATAACTCCTGGAATATTACGTGCTGACAAGTAAGCATTTGTAGCTTCTTCGTTTTCAGCTACAACGAACAATGTTTTCTTAGGCGCCTTGATTGCTTCCATAATTGAAACAAATGTTTTTGTTTTTGGTTCAGAAATTTCGAACTTATCTAGTACGCTTAAAGCTTGAGCAGCAAGTTTTTCACTTAATGCTGATTTAACTGCCAAGCGACGAACTTTTTTATTAATTGTGTATTTGTAGCTGCGTGGTGTAGCACCAAATACTGTTCCACCACCTCTGAACTGAGTGGCACGGATTGAACCCTGACGAGCACGTCCAGT
>NZ_KI270972.1 GCF_000469305.1 Faecalitalea cylindroides ATCC 27803 | reverse complement strand
ATATTAGCCTTTGAAATAATATCATACTCCAAAAGGAAAAGATAGAAAATAAATTTTATTTTGTATCAAAACAATAAAAAAGTAATCCAAAATCGGATTACTTTCTTAGACCTAATTTTTCGATCAATGCTTTATAGCGTTCAAGATCAGTTCTCTTCAAATATGCAAGCATATTTTTACGACGACCAACCATCTTCATCAAACCTCTTTGAGAATGATAGTCATGTTTGTGTTCTTTGAAGTGCTCAGTCAAACGGTTGATCTGTTCAGTCAATACCGCGATCTGTACTTCAGGAGAACCTGTGTCACCTTCATGAATTGCATATTCTTTCATGATAGCCTGTTTTTCTGCTTTTAATAACATTTTTCTTTTCCTCCTATTTCTAATGTCCTTTTTGCCCGAGGGTAAGGTTGGAGATTCCAAACTCTCAGCACAAAAGCGTATATATTTTATCAATCAATCAACAAAAAATCAACTAGAATCGTATTCAATATTTCCATAGCTTCTCTACTAGGATATAGGATACCATTCTCCAGTTTTAACACGTCATGGTATTTCTCCAGGATGCTTTGATACTTCTTTATAAAGTCTTGATCATAACGCTGATTCCATTTTTGTATATCTAATCCAAAAGTTGTTCTTAATGCCATCATGATGGCATTAAACGCCTTATCCTTTTGCGTCTCTTCATATATATAAGGATTAGCTCCTGATTCAATATATGTTTTTAAAGAACGAGTGTTATCATAACGCACATTGTTCTCTTTTCCACTGGCACCGCATCCAAGTCCTATAAAATCTTCATCCTGCCAATAAGCCAGATTGTGTTTTGAATGGTATCCTGGTTTACAAAAACTACTGATTTCATAATGAAGATAGCCAGCTTTTTCCATTGTCCTACAGATCAATTCATACATATCTGCTTCGATATCTTCATCTACCGGTTTTAGATTCTGCCTGCCAAAGATTGAATTTTCTTCAATCTGCAAAGAATAGATCGATAAATGTTTGATATCCAGATCCAGGAAAATTTCCAAATCTTTTTTAACATCCTTTAAACTTTGTTCTGGTAAAGCATACATTAGATCAATTGATATATTATCAATACCATTTTCCTTTAATAACTGGATAACTTGAAATATATCTTCTTTTCGATGTTTGCGATTAATAACTTTTAATAAACGATCATTAAATGTCTGTACGCCTAGACTAATGCGATTGACTCCTAATTTTTTATAAAGTTGAATCTTTTCTAAATCTAATGATTCAGGATTGCATTCAACCGTGAATTCTTTACTTACATTAAATAATGAAGCAATTTTTTTAAACTGTTCACAAGTTAGTGAACTTGGGGTTCCGCCTCCAAAATATAGAGTATCCACTTCATGAATGTTTTTTTGTTTGATTTCCTCAATAATTTGTGCCATCCATTTACTTTTTGTATCTTCATTTGTGATGATACGACAAAAATCACAATATGCACAAATCGAATCACAGAAAGGAACGTGTAAATAGACAGCTTTCATTAATCTTCATCCATAGAAAGAACAGCCATAAATGCTTCCTGAGGAATTTCAACACTTCCTACCATCTTCATACGCTTCTTTCCTTCTTTTTGTTTTTCCAACAATTTTTTCTTACGAGAGATATCTCCACCATAACATTTTGCCAATACGTTTTTGCGCAATGCTTTGATGTTTGTTCGGGCAATGACTTTTCCACCAATCGCTGCCTGAACAGGAATTTCAAACTGCTGCTTAGGAATAAGATCTTTCAATTTGATCGTCATGGCATTGCCTCGATTATAGGCAAAATCTTTATACACGATCGTAGATAAGGCATCGACGATCTGTCCATTCAATAAGATATCCATCTTCACAAGCTTGCTTGTATGATATCCGCTGAATTCATAATCAAAGCTGGCATAGCCTTTGGTAGAAGATTTCATCTTATCGAAGAAGTCAAATATAATTTCAGATAGTGGTAACTGATAAGTCATCATCATTCGAACATCATCTAAAACCTGCAAGTCAACATACTCTCCACGTTTTTTCTGACAAAGATCCATCATTGGACCTACATAATCTTTTGGAACCATGATTTCAGCTTTTACAAACGGTTCTTCAATATGGTCTATATTCTGCGCTGGTGGCAAGGCTGCCGGGTTATCAATTTCAACCATTGTTCCATCAGTTTTATATACGTGATAAATAACACTTGGGCTTGTCGCGATTAAATTCAAGTTATATTCTCTTTCCAATCTCTCTTCAACCACATCCATATGTAACAAGCCTAAAAATCCACAACGGAAACCAAACCCTAAAGCCTGTGATGTTTCTGGTTCAAACTGCAAGGCTGCATCATTTAATTTTAATTTCTGCAAAGCTTCTTTTAAATCATCATATCGTGCATTGTCTACCGGATATAAACCACAGTACACCATTGGATGCATCTCGCGATATCCAGCTAAAGGTTCTTCACAAGGATTGGTTGCACTAGTTATCGTATCACCGACACGAACATCTTCAATGCTCTTAATTGCAGCTGAGATCCATCCTACATCGCCTGTCTTTAGCTCATCACAAATCACTTCTTTTGGTGTTCTTACACCCACTTCAATCACTTCGTATTCAGCACCGGTTGCCATAAAACGAATTTTATCCTTAGGTTTGATCGAACCATTTTTAACACTGATAAAGGCAATAATTCCTCGATAAGAATCATAAAGAGAATCGAAAACAAGCGCCTGCAATGGAGCCTCGTTATCTCCACTTGGACATGGCAGTTTTGCCACGATTTCTTCCAATACTTTATCTACATTCAATCCTGATTTAGCACTGATTTCTACGGCTTCAGAGCAATCCAAACCAATCAGATCTTCTATTTCTTTTTTAACGACATCCGGTTGTGCACTTGGAAGATCGATCTTATTTAAAACTGGTAAAATTTCCAGATCATTATCTAAAGCTAAATATACATTGGCCAAAGTCTGTGCCTGTACACCTTGAGCCGCATCGACCACTAAAACAGCCCCGTCACATGCTGCTAAAGATCTAGATACCTCATAAGAGAAATCCACATGACCAGGTGTATCGATCAAATGAAAGATATAATCCTGTCCATCTTTGGCATGATATACCAGCTGAACGGCATTTAATTTTATCGTGATTCCTCTTTCTCTTTCAAGATCCATGCTGTCAAGAATCTGATCTTTCATTTCCCTTTTTTCAACTGTATCTGTTAATTCAAGAATACGATCGGCAAGTGTCGACTTTCCATGATCGATATGTGCAATAATTGAAAAATTTCGTATATTCTTCTGATCCATATAAAACCTCTATTCTATAATTTGACCAACCATGTTTCTTCCTTGACCATTGAAGAAGTCTTTAGCCTGCATGACTGGTTTTCCTTCCATTTGTAATTTTGAAACCAATAAAACGCCTTCGTGCAAAGAAATCACAAAATGATTGTCTCGCAACCCTAAAATTTCCAGTGGCTGTTTTACAGGTTCTTTTTGATATGTAGCTTCCAAAAGTTTCAGTTTCTTATTTTTGATCAAACCGTAGGCACCTGGAGTAAAAGACAAAGCGCGAATTTGGTTCAGGATTTCGATATCATCTTTTGAAAAATCAATCTTTTCTTCCTGTTTAGTAATGACAGGTGCAAATACAACTTTATCTTCATCCTGTTCTACATAATGTGCCTGGTCTGAGCAAATCAATTCAAAGTTGTCTAAGATTAGCTTACTGGCGGCAAGGCCCATCTTTTCAAACACACTGGTAGAATTATCCTGAGATTCAATCTTCACTTTTTCTATGGCTAAAACAGGTCCAGCATCCATTCGTTTTGCCATCTTCATCAAAGACATACCTGACTCTTTATCTCCATTCCAGATAGCTCGCTGGATTGGGGCTCCTCCGCGATATTTTGGTAAGATAGAGCCATGAAGATTGACACACCCAAAACGTGGTGCATTCAATAGATCCTCTGGAATAATTTGTCCATATGCACAAGTTACGATCAAATCTGGTTTAAGATCCAAGATCCTTTGATGATCTTCCTTGATACGAACAGGTTGGAAACATTCTATTTCATGATCAACTGCCACCTGTTTTACAGGGGAGTATACTATTTTTTGTTTTCGTCCTACTTTTTTGTCGGGTTGACTGACAACAAGATCGATCTTGATGCCTGCTTCTAACATAGAGCTTAATACAGTTGCCGCAATTTGGGGCGTTCCCATAAAGACACATCGAATATCTAACATAACTCATCCCTCCATAACTTTTGGTATTATACCCTATTTTTTGATGATTGTGTTGCAATAAATAACAGAATTTGCTATAATCTCAATGCAATTTATGTCAGGAGGTGCAAACCATGCCACAAATCAAATCTCAGATGAAACGTGTAAAGACAAACAACAAAGCACACAAACTGATCGTATCTAAAAAAAGTGCATTGAAATCTAGTATTAAAGCTGTATTGGCTGCAGTAGATGCACAGGATAAAGAAGCGGCTATTATTGCATACAACAGTTGCTGTTCTAAATTAGACAAAGCTGTCGCAAAAGGTATCTATCACAAAAATTATGCAAGCCGTCAAAAATCACGTTTGGCTACGGCTGTTAACTCTATAAAATAAGAAAAGAACATTTGTTCTTTTTTTTATACTCAATCAAAAGGGGCTACAACTGTAGTCCCTTTTACTGTAACATACCTAAAATAAATTGTTCAAAGCCCTCATCTTTATCAACCAATCCCATCTTCATATCCTGATCTAGTTTTGCCAAGATTGATAACTTTTCTAAAAGTTCATCACTGGTAAAATTATAAGCTCTTTGCATATTGATCTGCACACGATATGGATGGGCTTTTAATCTTCTGGCAATTTCTTCTTTAGAATTACCTTGATCCATCAACACACGAACTTGAAACAAAAAACGTATTTGTCCAGATAACAAACCATTGATTGCAACCGGCTCCATATTAAGTTTTCTAAAATTACGATAATACGCCAATAATCGAAGCGCATTTCTTTCAAAAAGAGCATCTACCATCTTAAAGACATCATTCAATGGTTCACATACCATAAGATCCTGTACATCCTTTAATGTAATATGATCATTGAATGTTTTGAATTTGATAAGTTCCTGCTCAATGCGTAAAGCATCAAATCCTGCTCTTGCACTAAACCACTTGATCGCATCTCGATCCATTTTTAGATTTAGCTTCTTTAATTCTTCATTGATATATCCAGGCAGTGATTTTTCATCCAAGGCAATACATGGATATACAGTTGATTTTGATATCAATTCCTTAACAGCCTTTTTTCTTGTATCCAGCTTATCACTCGGACAGCAGAACACAAGGATCACGCTTTCATCATTTGTGCTTCGATCTATAAAACCTTTGATATCATATTTAGTGGTATCTTTACTGGAAAGAAAGGTTGCATTCTCTATGACGATCATCTTGTCGTCATCAAAAATGGAAATGGTATCCATCTCATTGAATACATTTTGCTGCTCATCATCTGTCGCATCAAAAACGATCACATTTTGAATATGATGTTTTGTTTTTAATGCATTGATCTTTTGCTTCACTCTTCCTTCATCATGTCCATGTAATATATAATTCATGATTCTAGTATACCAAATAATCCTGTTTGTGTGCGAAAAAACGCAATCCCTTTAAAAGTAAAAATATGGATCATTCCGACATCTTTGGTCATCAACAAGTCAATATTTAATTTATCACAATTGGAAATCACTTCATTATCTGGGTGTCCATAGCGATTATTGGCTCCTACACTGATCAAACCTAATTGTGGTTGGATTTCTTTTAAAAATGCATAGGAAGAACTGGTTGAAGATCCATGATGCCCAAGTTTTAAAACATCTACTTCTAATTTTGGATATGCCTTCATGAATTGTTCTTCAATTTCAATACCTGCATCACCTGTCCATAGATATTGAATACCATCGTAGATAAAATACGAAATGATACTGTTATCATTTTCATTATTAGATTTTCTATCTTCTAATAGAGAAAAGAAAGGATAATCCACATCTATCTTTTGATTGGAGGTCTGGACAATTTGTTTGATTTCTACTTTTTCTTTTAAAGCTTCTAAACCACCACTGTGATCAAAATCTTCATGGGTAAGGATCAAAGCATCCAGCTTAGAAATATGACGTGCTTTTAAAAATGGATCAATGATTTCTTCGACATTGTCTCGATATAGATTTTGTCCACAGTCAATCATAACTGCAGAGCGCATAAATGGTTCCACGATCAATGTACAATCACCCTGTCCTATATCCAACATATACACATTAAAAAATGGGTTTAAATAATTCGAACAAAAAATCATGATAAGACAGATACAAAGAGGATATATAAATCGATGATCATTATATATTTCATAGACCAGCCAGAATATCACGATAATAAATAGAAAACCAGGAGCATAATTGATCACAAGAGAAGGAAGATGCATGATAAAACCATCATAAATATCTAATATAAATGTTAGTATGGGTTCATAAAATAAACTGACCAGGCTTATAAAAAACACTAAAGAATTTAATTTTCTCAAGATAGAAAATCCTAAAAACAGAACTAGATCCACGCTATGAAAATAAATAAATTGAAAAGTCATTAATAAGATACGAATCAAAAAAATACGCTTAAACAAATCATGGCAGAATCGATAAACTAACATTGCGCAAACCGGGAATAAAAAGATAAACTCTGTAGCAAAACCGGGTAAGACCATCAAAAATAATATTGTTGAAAAGCTTAATTGGTATTCCCATTTTGAAAAGACGATTTTTCCTAAAAGAAACAAAGTGATTCGAACCAAACTAGGTGTAAAGGTAAAAATACTGCCATATAAGATTGCTAATAAAAATATTATTATTTCGCTTGTATTCTTTGAAAACAAACGTAAAAGAAACTTACGCAATATGGAAATCACGCCCAAGATTGGTAAGCCCAAATTTATAAGGATAGTACTGACATCTTCATTGCGGATCCCATAAAAATTAGATAAATAAAAGTTAGCATGTTTTCTGTTTTTAAGATGATTATATACATCATTCTTGATTGAATTTTCTGTTTTTACATACATATACCGGCTGACATTTGCACTGTAGTAGATGGATTGTTTATGCAAATATTCTTCAAAGACAAACTGTCCTATATTTTTTATCGTATTTACTTTTTCAAATTCACTGATTTTATAGACATCAAAATACTCTGGATCTTCAATGCCATATACAATGATTGAAACATTATCCTTTCTTGCAAGACAATATTTTGGCTTAATTTCATAAATCATATATTGACCAGGTTGTGGTTCTTCTATTGGCTTATTGATGTACACAACAAAACAAACTGTAAATAATGCCCATATGATTACGATCAATTTACGTTTAAAACGATACATCAAAAATAGAGAAAAACCCATAATAAACAAACAGACATAGAATACATCTTTTATGGCAATACTGATCCAGAATCCAAAAGCTGCAAATAGACAAAAATACTTCATAACGTGATCAAATCCTTGATCTTTTCATAAAGTTTATCACCAATGCCTTTGACTTCTTTGATTTGTTCCAACTCCACAAAAGGAATATTGTTTCGATAGTCAATGATCCTTTGAGCAATGGATGGGCCAATACCAGGAAGTGAATCAAGTTGTTCCAAAGTCGCACTATTTAAAGATATCTTTTGTGTTTCTGTACGTTTGGAAACAAAGATCGTATCCTGGTCTTCCAAAGGCTTCATCAAAGACAAAGAATCGGTTTGAGCTTGTTCTGTAAATCCGCCAGCCTGTTTTACCAGATCATCTAAAGTAGCATCAATTTTAAGCGTATAAACACCCGGATTGACAACTTCTCCTTTGATTTCAACCCTAATCGTTGTTGGTTTAGCTACATCCAAACTTACTGGTTGATATCGTCCAAAATAGGCAAAACAAAATAATCCAAACAAAATAAAAAGGAAAAGAGCTTTTTTCATTAACATCACCCTTTTCCTAATACAATCGAAATTGATTAAATGACAAAAATTTATGCAATTTTTGTAATTTCTACATCATATGGTTCATCTACACGACTTACAGTAACAACATCTCCAACCTTATGATCTAGGATAGCTTCTGCAAGTGGTGTATTGTTAGAAAGTTTTCCATTCAAAGGATCGGCCTCGATTGAACCTACAATTGAGAATGTATTTTCTACATTATCGGATAAATCTTTCAAAGTTACCACAGAACCTAATTTAACAACCGCATTCTTTGCAGCTTTTTTCTTACCATCTGATTCTTCAATGATTTCAGAATTTTTGATCAAAGCTTCCAACTCGCGAATACGTGCTTCTACTTGTGCCTGATGTTCTCTGGCTGCATCATAGTCCGCGTTTTCAGACAAGTCACCTTGTGCTCTGGCTTCCTGAAGTTCGACAATGACTTCGGCACGTGTTTTATGGACTAACTCTTCATGTTCTTTAACTAAATCATTATAACCTTCTTTGGTAACGTAAAACTTTTCGTTTGGCATACTATCACTCCTTATTTTTAACGCGATTGAATTATATCACAGAACGTAAATTATTCAATAACTAGACCTAATTCTTCCATTCTAGCCTGGTGTTCTTCATAGGTTGTCGAATAATAAACACTTCCATCTCCATAGATATCTGCCACAAAGAACAAATAATCATTTGGCGAAGGATTTAATACGGCATTAATTGCCTCTTCACCTGGATTTAAAATTGGTCCAATTGGTAAACCATCATTTAAATATGTGTTATATGGTGATTCGATATCGGTTCTAACTTCACAATCCTGTGGATCATTAAATTCATCATACAATGCATAGCATACCGTAACGCTGGATTCTAAACGCATCTGTTGATTTAGACGATTATAGAATACCTGAGCAATCGTTGGCATTTCTTGTGCACTGCCTGATTCAAACTGGACTACACTTGCCAAAGAAACAAGTTGATGTATTGAGTAAGAACTGTTATCAAATTGTGTCTTATACTTTTCATAAATCGTTTCAAACCCATTTAACAATGTTCTTGTGATTTCATCAATTGTTGCATCCTTGTCAAAGAAATATGTTTCCGGAAATAAATACCCTTCCAGCTTCACTTTATAATTCTCATTTGATAGTGCTTCTGGATCTAAGAACGTATAATCGTTTGCCAAAGTGCGAATATACTCTATATCATTCCAAGTTGCCAAAACTTCTTCAGTCGTATAAGGAAACTGTTCACTGATGCTGGCAGCAATTTCCTTCGCCCACTTTCCTTCTGGAATCGTAATTGAGACTTGTTGTGTCTTTGCATTTTCTATATTGCCTATATGGCTCAAGATATCACCGGTGCTCATACCGTCATTTAATTCGAAGAAACCTGCATAATATTCCTGATGTCCTGTAACTCTAGCATACAACTTACTAACTGTAGCAGATCGAATCAAGTTCTGGTCTTCTAGATCATTTAAAACTTCATCAAAATCAGAACCCTCTTCGATTTGAAAATCTATCGTATTAGAACCATCTCCAACTGGCTGCAAGTTAATATAGCCATAGCCAAATATTCCCCCTAATACTACAACTAAGACCAATACGATTACTAAAAGTATATTACGAACCGTATTGTTTTTCTTTGGTCTTCTTCTAGATTTAGGCATTTTCGTTGTCCTCAACAAAAGTATTGATAACTTCTTCTACCATTTCCCATTCTTCATCGGTTTCAATTGGCAGTAACTGTCCATTTTCATCATAAGCTGAAGCATAGACTTCATCTTCATCTTGTTCTGGGTCTTGGAAAACAACATATTGTTTTTTTGTTACTTCATTATCAAAAGTAAACAATATGGTCATACGTTTTTCATTTCCATTTTCGTCTTTGACATATAAGCTGTTTGAATCTAACATAGTTTTTCTTCCTTTCCAAAAAAATACGGAGGATCAAATGCCCCCGTTTTGTCTGTCTAAAAAGCTCTGCAAAATTTGCACTGCAGCCATCTGGTCAATTACTTTTTTTCGTTTCTTTCTAGAAACGTCCCCCTCAAGCAAAAATCTTTGAGCGCTGACCGTCGTCAGTCTCTCATCCCAAAGATGAACATGATAGCCTTCTTTTTCGAGTTCCGCACCAAAATCTATAGATAATTGTCCTCGCACACCAACGTCGCCATTCATGTGCTTAGGTAATCCTAAAACAATTGTCTTAACGTGATGTTCTTCTAATAGATCTAATAGCTTATCAAAACATTCATCATAATCATCTGGCGCAAAACGAATAGTTGTTAAGGCTCTTGCCACGATACCTGTTTCACTGATCGCAACTCCACAAGTAACACTGCCAAGATCCAGTCCGATGATCTTTTCCATTATTTCTCCAAATATGCACGAACCAACTCTTCAATGATCTCATAACGTTCGATTCGTTGAATCAGATTACGTGCGTTCTTATGAGAAGAAATATACGCTGGATCATTGCTGATAAGATAACCTGCAATCTGGTTTTCAGAATTATAACCACGTTCTTCTAACGCATCACTTACTTCACGTAAGATCGCTTTGATATTTTCGCGGCGAATTTCTTCCGTTGTAAATGTCATTGTTTCGGTAATGTCTCTCATCTTCATCACACTCCTTAACATAAAAACATTATACATTATCTAATTTTAAATGAAAACCTTTTTGATTTTTTTCAAGTGTTTTTGGGAAATTCCACATAAAAAATGCAAGTTTTCATTAAAAAGTCCCCACATAGAATGAATAAAGATAAAACGATAAAATTTTATTATCATTTGTTTACACTATTCAAACAGCTAATGTATTGATTGTTTAGCTTTCATTAATAGTTCAGAAGATACTCCGGTAATCTCCAAAATATAAGAATCCGATATTCCTTTCTTTAAT
>NZ_KI270971.1 GCF_000469305.1 Faecalitalea cylindroides ATCC 27803 | reverse complement strand
CTCCGTCGGCACCAGTGCTTTATATAAAGGACTTTTAAGGGTCCGGCATAAATATGCACCCTTTACAAGTCTTTTTTTTGTTTTCTGATTAATGAAGAAGATGTATGATAAAAAGGTAATTGATAATAAAAAGGAGTTTGTTTAAATGATTATTGAAAACAATCCAAAAGAGTTGGAAGCAATGAAAAAATTTCATCAAGGAAATCGTCAAGAAGGATTAAGATTACAGGAAGAGTTTGTTGCAGAATTTCGCAAAGCGTATAGAGAAAAAGATCATTGCCCTTGTCAAAAAGCGTGTCGTTATCATGGCAACTGTAAAGAGTGTGTGGCAATTCACAGAGCTCATCAGGAACATGTTCCCAATTGTATGAGACCTATTCTTAATTCAAAGATAAAAGTATTATCTGAATTAACAGAACATACTATAGCCAATGAGATAGAGCCACCTCATGAAATATTAAGAAAAGAATTTCAAAATGATTAATATTACAAAGAAATTTTAGGTGTTATTTATGTCGGATATATGTCCGACATTTTTTTTAGGTAACTTTATGGTAAAATAAGTGCATAGAAGGAGAGTTTATGGTTCATTTACATACTAGGAGTGCATATTCATTATTAGAATCACCGTTTAGAATAGAACAGATAGTTGATATGGCTATTAAGTATGGTTTTAATCATGCTTGTTTAACGGACAAACGTTCTATGTATGGAACTATGAAGTTTATCAAACTTTGCCAGGAGAAAGGAATTCATCCAATTGTAGGGTTAGAAGTAGATTCTGTTTATCAAGATCAACCCTTTGATTTTATTCTGCTTGCTAAAAATGATAGGGGTCTGCAAGATCTTTATGCTTTAAGTACGATCTTAATGAATGATCCATCAAAGATCTCGCTGGAATTATTATTCAAGTATGTTTTGGATTGCATAGTATTAACTGCAGGAGATGATGATTCTCTTGAACAATATATTGATAATGATGAATTAGAAAAATTAGAACAAATTTTAAAATATTGTCATGAGCATATACCGGATTTCTATGTTTCTATTGCGATGAATGATTCAAAATATCGGGCAAATAAAAATGTCATTTTAAAAAGAGTTGCTCATGACTGTGGCTGCAGGACAGTTGCTCTATCTAGAATTTTTTATGCATATAAAGAAGATGTAGAAAAGCAGAGAATCTTAAAAGCAATCGATAAACAGACTACGATTCATGATCAAACATTGAATGTTTTGTATGATCGTTATTATCGTAGTCAAGAGGAAATGAACGCTTTATATGATAAAGATGATTTGAATGCGACAGAAGAAATTGCTGAAAAATGTAATATCCAATTGGCTATGAGAAAGAGTCATCTTCCTCACTTTGAAAATAAATTAGGTATTGACTCTCAAACATATTTGATCAAACTTTGTAAGAAAGGTCTTTTAAAGCGCTTGAATAATCATTTAACAGAAGAATATGTTAGAAGATTGGAATATGAATTATCCGTAATCAATTCCATGGGCTTTACGGATTATTTCTTGATTGTTTGGGATTTTATTCGTTATGCCAGAAGTCAAGATATTTATGTAGGTCCTGGACGTGGTTCTGCGGCTGGCTCATTAGTTGCATATTGCTTAGGAATTACACATATTGATCCTATTAAGAATCATTTATTGTTTGAAAGGTTTTTGAATCCGGATAGAGTGTCTATGCCTGATATCGATACAGATTTTCCAGATGATAGACGAGATGAAGTGATCCAATATGTAAAGGAAAAATATGGAGCTGGACATGTGTCTCATATCGTTACGTTTAATACCTTGAAGGCAAAGCAGGTGCTTCGTGATGTCGCAAGGGTCATTGCGATGCCAATACGAAAAGTAGATGAATTATGTAAATTAATTGGAAATGCCCCAAATATGACGTTGCAGATGGCATATCAGCAAATACCGGCTTTTAAAAGAATGATCGATACCGACAAAAAGGATCAAGAACTGTTTGAATTATGTCTTCCACTGGAAGGTCTTCCTCGACACATTTCCGTACATGCGGCTGGTGTCGTTTTAAGTGATCAGGATATTGAAAAAGTTTGCCCTTTAGTTCGAATTGATGAAGAAAATACAGCAACGCAATTCACACAGGAATATCTTGAAGACCTTGGTCTGATCAAGATGGATTTTTTAGGATTGCGTAATTTAACGACGATTTATCAAATTATTAATACTTTAAAACAGCACCATATAGATATTGATATCATGAAACTTCCTTTAAATGATGCCAAGACATATCAGTTGTTATCGAAAGGCGATACGATTGGAGTTTTCCAGTTGGAAAGTGAAGGAATCAAGAATTTATTACGTAAGATGAAACCTTCTAAGTTTGAAGATATCAGCGCTGTTTTGGCTTTGTACCGACCAGGTGCTATGCAAAATATCGATGAATATATCAAACGAAAGAATGATGCAAGTTTGATTGAGTATCCACATGAAAAACTTATACCTTATTTAAAAGAAACTTATGGCTTAATGATTTATCAGGAACAAGTTATGCAATGTGCTCAGGTTATTGGCGGTTTTACATTGGCACAGGCCGATAATCTAAGAAAAGCTATGTCTAAAAAGAAAGTTGAAATCATGCAATCTTATAAAGAGCAGTTTATTCAAGGTGCTCTAAATAATAAAGTGTCTTATAAGCAAGCAGGAGAACTCTTTGATTCCATGGAACGATTTGGAGGCTATGGGTTTAACAAATCCCACAGTTATGCGTATGGGTTGATTTCCTATCAGATGGCTTATCTTAAGGCAAACTATCCACTGTTCTTTTATCAAAGGTTATTAGATAGTGTTATAGGCTCAGAAGTTAAGACAGCTCAATATATATATGAGTGTCAACATAGAGGAATTAAGATATTGCCTTGTGATGTGAATCATTCTCAGGCTTCTTATACGATTGAAAATGATGCTTTACGCATGCCACTTCAAGTCATGAAAGGAATTGGAAGATCAATCTATCCGATTATCTTAAAAGAAAGAACTAAAGGAGAGTTTAAAGATGGTATTGATTTTGTGGTTCGTGTTTCGGCAGCAGGCTTGGGTGAATCATCTTTACGAATCTTAATCGATGGTGGAGCTCTAGATGGGTTTGAATATAATCGAGCAACATGGAATGAAAATTTATCTAAGATTTTAGATTATGCAAGGCTTGTTCGTGTTGAAGAAAAAAATCAGGTTCTTTTTGATTTTACAGTCGTTTCAAGACCTTCGATTTTAAAGATCAAAGAGAATACGCTTTTAAAAGCGCAACGAGAACACCATATTTTAGGTTTTTATTTAAGTGAGCATCCAGTACAAACTTTACGTAAAAAATATCCAAAATGTATTCCAATTTCTCAATTACAGGAAAAGATGGATTATGTGCAGGTGATAGGAAGGGTTGCAAGTTTTCGAACACACAAAACAAAACGACAGGATATGATGTGTTTTATGAATATTGAAGATGAATGCGGCAAGATTGACGTGGCAGTCATGCCGAGTCTTTATGATCAAAATAAGTTAAAAATCGAGCGTAATCAGATTGTCATTGTTCAAGGGAAAAAAGATCGTGATATGTCTATCTTGGCAAGACGTTTGGAGTGGGTAGATTCAGATAACTAATATTTTGTTTACAAGTATATGTGTAGTTGTTTATACTTTAGTTGCAGGTGGCAAAAAAGAAAGTTGAGGAAACATATTATGAATTTTAAAATTTTAGGCGATTCAGATTGTCCATTGGTACATATTGAATTAAGAACTGATGAGACAATCAAACTAGAACGAGGAGCAATGGCTTATATTTCAAATGCCCATTTGGAAGGTAAGATGAACAGCTCTAAAAAAGGGTTTGGCGGAGTTTTGAGCGCTATTGGTCGAAGCATAACCAGTGGAGAAAGTATGTTTATTACGCATGCTACTGGAGAAAGTGAAGATGCATATGTAGGAGCAGCTCCTGCTATCCCAGGTAAAATTCACTGTCTTCATGTAGATGCTAATAAACAGTATCGATTGAATACAGGTGCCTTCTTAGCTTGTGATGACAGTGTAGAGTATGTTATGAAATCACAAGATTTAGGAAAAGCAGTATTTGGAGGCACAGGTGGATTGTTTGTGATGGAAACACAAGGTGAAGGCGATTTACTGGTCTCAGCTTTTGGTGATATTTTAGCTCTTCAAGTGACAAGAGATAATCCAATTCGTATCGATAATGAACATGTTGTCGCATGGGATGCTACACTCAATTATGATATTTCAATCGCGTCAGGTACATTTGGCTTTACAACAGGCGAAGGGTTGGTCAATGAATTCCATGGGGAAGGTACAGTTCTAATTCAAACTCGTAATATTCATAGTTTAGCAGATGCGGTTCGACCATTCTTACCATCTTCTACAAGTAACTAGATATTATTTAACGAATAATGAAAAAAGTATTAAAATAACTTGACGTTATATGTTCTATTAAGTAAAATAAATGCGTTGCAGACTCCGATTCGGTCTAGCAACCGCACAGAAAAGGTTTAAGTTGCGATGCACACCTTTATGGCGAGTATCAGAATCATTTGAATAGGAGGTGCACATATGTACGCAATTATCGAGACAGGTGGAAAACAGATCCGTGTTGAAAAAGATGCAGTTATCTTTGTTGAAAAATTAGAAGCTAACGAAGGTGATACTGTAGTATTCGACAAAGTGTTGTTCGCCGATGGAAAAATTGGTAAACCATTTGTAGAAGGTGCAAAAGTTACTGGCGTAGTTGAAAAACAGGGTAAAGGTAAGAAAATCACTATCGTGAAATACAAACCTAAAAAATCTTCAACTCGTCGTAAACAAGGACACCGTCAGCCATATACTCGTGTAAAAATCGAAGCAATCGAGGCTTAATAATGGTTACAGTTAAAGTAGTCTGTGCCAAGGATCTCATTTCTTCAATTGAAATTGAAGGTCATGCAGGATTTGATGATTCTGGAAAAGATCTAGTATGCGCAGGTGCTTCTTCAATCTCTATTGGAGCATTGAATGCTTTGGATCAATTGTTTAAAAACGATTGTATCCTTGAAATGAAAGAAAATAGAATTTCTATCAAAGTAAAAGAATCAAAGGAAGGTCTTGAACAAGTCTTAAGATGTATTGTAATACAGCTTGAGACAATGGTTGAGAGCTATCCTGAATATATCAGAATCATAAGGAAAGAGGTGTAATCATGCGTTTTACATTAGATATTCAATTTTTTGCTTCTAAAAAAGGAGTAGGTTCTACTAAGAACGGTCGTGATTCTCATTCAAAACGTTTAGGTGCAAAATTAGCTGATGGACAGTCTTGTCATGCAGGAAGCATCATTTACCGCCAGCGCGGAACTAAAATTCACCCAGGTACAAACGTAAAACGTGGAGCTGACGATACTTTATTCGCATTGGTAAGCGGTGTTGTCAAATACGAACGTCTTGGTAAGGATAAAAAGAAAGTTTCTGTTTATCCACAGGCTTAAGGAATTATTTAGATCCCTGGTGATGGGATCTATTTTTTTGGTTATTAGAAAGGAGCTGCTAGAATGTTTGTAGATCAGGTAAAAGTACATATCAAGGCCGGTCGTGGTGGAGATGGAATCGTAAGTTTTAGACATGAAAAATATGTAGCCTACGGTGGCCCTTTTGGTGGCGATGGTGGTGATGGTGGTAATGTTGTTTTTGAAGCAGATCCAGGAATGACAACACTTTTAGATCTTAGATATCATCGCAAGGTATTCGCAACTCCAGGAGAAAAAGGTAAAAACAAAAAGATGCATGGAGCAAACGGAGAGGATAAGATTGTAAAAGTACCGCTTGGCACGATCGTAAAAGTTGCCGAAACGGGTCAAATCGTTGCCGATCTCACTAAGCCTCATCAACAACAGATCGTTGCCCATGGAGGAAAAGGTGGAAGAGGAAATTTCCATTTTAAATCCAGTCGTAATACAGCTCCAAAATATGCAGAAGATGGTAAACCAGGTGATGAGTTTGATGCAATTGTCGAGTTAAGAGTCTTGGCTGATGTAGGACTTGTCGGTTTTCCAAGTGTTGGGAAATCAACAT